>NZ_JBKOOL010000133.1:0-16078 GCF_046764065.1 Nocardia sp. NPDC002869 | reverse complement strand
GTCGTTGGCCACGATCACTCATTCCCGGCCGGAGACCCGCCCGATCCCGGTGATGATGCCGGCGCCGGGGGAGGCGCCGCCGTACATTCCGTCGGCGGCCAGCGGGGACAGCTCCAGGAACGGGCTACCGGGGTCCAGCAGCTGGTCCACCCGGTCGCGGGGCAGGAGTTTGCCGCGGGCGATATGGCGCTGCCGGGCCTTCTCCGGACCGCCGAGGGCGGTCTCGGCGAGACGTCGGCGCAACTGGTCGGCCAGGGCGAGGTTCGCGGTCCGGTTGGCGGAGTCGGGCCGGGTGGCGGGCGCTGGGCTCGCGGTGCGGGGCATCGCGTCATCCTGACGTCTGAGTTAATCGCTGATAACTGGAATTGAGGTTAATCTTGACTAACCGAGTTGTCCAGGTCTGCTGAAAGGAGTGCGGGTGACCAGTGCCGATTCTGCCACCCCGACCCGACGCGAACTGCTGAAACAGCAGCGGCGCGGCCAGTTGCTCATGGCCGGGGCACGCCTCATCGCCGAACGCGGCTACCTCGGTATGCGCTTGGACGACCTCGGCGCCGCGGTCGGAATCAGTGGACCCGCGGTGTACCGGCATTTCCCCAACAAGGAGGCGCTGCTGGTCGAATTGCTGGTAGGAATCAGCCGCCGGTTGCTGGACGGCGGCAACGCCGTCGCCGCCGACGCGGAAGGCCCCCGGCAGGCGCTGGCCGGGCTGGTGGAATTCCATCTCGACTTTGCGCTCGGTGAACCGGAACTCATCCGCATCCAGGACCGCGACCTCGACAATGTGCCCCCACCCGCCCGCCGCGAGATCCGGCGCACCCAACGCCGCTATGTGGAGGTGTGGGTGAGGGTGCTGTGCGAGATGACACCCGGCCTCACCGAGGAGACCGCCCGGGTACAGGCCCACGCGGTGTTCGGGCTGCTCAACTCCACCCCGCACAGCGCCGCCCCGGCCCGGGACCGCAGCCGCGCCATGCTGCGCTCGATGGCCCTCGCCGCACTCACCGATCCCTCACCGGACTGAGTAACCGAACCCTTGCGTGACTGGATGAATGGTGCGGGCAGCCGAGTTCGTGTGCCGGGCGATTCATCCGATTGGCTGTCTGCTGACCACTGGTCATAGAGTCGCCGCATGACCGAGCAGCGGTCCAACCCGCACGACGCGTATTTCCGCAAAGTGATGTCCCGCCCCGCCAACGCCGCCTCCGAGCTACGCGCCGCGCTACCGGAGTCGATCGGCACTCGCCTGGACTGGACCGCACTACAGTTACAGCCGGGCAGCTTCGTGCACTCCGACCTCCGCAACCGGTTCAGCGACCTGTTGTTCTCCACCCGCCTCGACGGGCATCCCGCCTACGTGTACCTGCTGCTGGAACACCAATCCAGCAGTGACCGGTTCATGGCCTTCCGCATGCTCGAATACATGGTCGCCATCTGGCGCCAGCACCTGATCGACAACGAAAGAGCCAAGGCTCTGCCCGCGATCATTCCGTTGGTCGTCCACAACACCGCCGATGGCACTCGATGGTCGCCGGCGCACCCCACCGAACTCGCCGACCTGCTCGATCTCGACCCCGCCGCCCGCGAGGCCCTCGGTCCTCACCTGCCACGGCTGCGATTCCTGCTCGACGATATCGCTGTGCTCGACCTCGCCGCCCTACGTGAACGCGACCTCACCCCCGCGGCCAGGGTCCTCCTGGTCCTGCAGCGCATCGCACCGAGAAACGGGCAGCTGGGACACGATATGCTGGACTGGCTCGAAGACCTCCGCGCCCTCGACACCGGCCCGGATTCACTCGGCGATTACCTGACAGTCCTGACCTACATCATGACCGTCGGTGAGACCGCCGAGGCCGATCTTGCGGCGGTCTTCGAACGGCTCGGCCCGCGAGCGAAGGAGGCGATCGTGACCACAGCAGAAATCATCGAAGCACGTGGCGAGGCACGTGGTGAGGCACGTGGTGAGGCGCGCGGTCGTATGCAGGGGCGTGTCGAGGCGCTGCTCGAGTTGCTGACTGCGAAATTCGGGCCGGTCCCCGACTCGGTGGCCGACCGTATCCGCTCGGCCGACCCCGCCCGGGTCCGCATCTGGACGGCTCGGGTGCTGACCGCCACCACCCTCGACGAACTGTTCGCCTGAACCCGGGCGCCGCTGCACAGACCGCCCCGTGCGAGCTGATCGAGTTGCTCGCACTACCGGTGACCAGCTGATTCGACCACGCGCAACGGCACGGATTCGCGAGACCTGTACGCGAGTCGATTCGGCCTTGTGCGTACGTCCGCTGGATCCCGCGGTTTCCGCCCGACCCCTGCGAGCAACAATCGCTCGGCCACAGATTCGGGTTGTAAAGATGGACCACCCGGCCACCAGCCGCCCGGCCGGACCAATCCGGGCGTGACCATCCGCAGGCCGTAGAAGAATCCGGCGATCTGCTCACGGG
Organism: Nocardia sp. NPDC002869; assembly: GCF_046764065.1. Classification (NCBI taxonomy): domain Bacteria; kingdom Bacillati; phylum Actinomycetota; class Actinomycetes; order Mycobacteriales; family Nocardiaceae; genus Nocardia; species Nocardia sp. NPDC002869. Next base: position 13,637 of record NZ_JBKOOL010000133.1, on the reverse strand, counting down.
TGCGAAACCAGCCGGACCCGAGTGCTTCCAGATACCGTTCCTGGCACGACACCGCGTATTCGTGCAGGTAGTCGTCGGGGCCAGGGTCGAAGAGGTGGGTGAGCACCAGGAACGAACCGGGTGGTAGCACTTCGATCCAGCCGTGCACGATCCCGGCAGGGTCGAGATTTTCGTCGACATGATGCATGACCCCGCACAACAGCACACCGACCGGACACTCCAGGTCGAGGTATGTACGGACGGCCGGGTCGTGCAGCAGGTTCGGCTCGGACAGATCGCCGAGAAGATAGTGGGACTGTTCATTCGTCGCGAGCAAGGCACGTCCGTGCGCGACACAGATCGGGTCGTTGTCGATGTAGACGACGATCGGCCGGTCTGCCTCGGGGATGCCGCGCGCGAAGTTCACGATCTGGTGCGTGTTCACCCGGCGAGCCTCCGGAACCGGCAGGCCGGCCCCGAGATCGAGAAATTGCCGCACCCCGACAGTGCCGGCGAGATACCGCAGCACGCGCTGCTGGAATTCCCGGCTTGCCCAGGCCGCGGCATACTGGCCCGGCGCCGATTTCTCGAGTTCTATGACGAGGTCCTGGTCGGCCAGATAATTATCCTTCCCGCCGAGCATACTGTTGCAGACGCGCGGGATGCTCGGGCGGATCGCGGCGGTACCCATGGCTTTCTGCAAGCCGGGCTGCGGCACGACCTCGGTCATCTCCGCATCTCCGGGTGCTGGGCTTTCCACCGCGCGATCACACCATCCACCTCACGTTGCAGGCGTTCACCGTCATCAGGGGCTGGCTCGGATTGCGCACCGGTGTGCGTATTGAGCGCGAGCAAACCATCTCGCGTCCGTTCGAGCAGCGCGCGATACTGGGCGCTTTCCAACCACCATCGCAGCGCCGACGACATCGCCTCGTTGTTCACAAGCACCCGGCCCGTCGCGTTCGGTTTCCGGATCGGTAGTGCTTCCATGGCCGCTTTCCGGTTCTCGCAATTCATGGCCCTTGGCTCCTTTCGGTTGCACAGTCCCCATGGCAGCCGCGACGCCAAGGACATTCGCGTCACCCACCGAATCGGGGTGGGAAGCCCTGGGGGCTCACCTGGCGTCGCGGCCTGCATTCAGCATCATGCTGAGCAGCGGCCCACGGACGGCCCATTCCGGCCCGCTTCGGCCCACTTCCGGCCCATTTCCGCTGCGGCCCTGCCACTATGGGGTGCAATCTCGGTACGTTGATTGCCGTGGGTGGAGGTAGGTATGGGCAAGGAACCGCGTACCCGACTCGAACAGCTGGCCATGGAGCACGGCCTCGGAACCGGTGATTTCCAGCGAGAATTCGCCAGCCGCGCCGAATCTCTCGGCGTCGAGGTCGAGGTTTCCCGCAGCGCGGCGAAGCGCTGGTTCCAGGGGAGCGCCGGACAACCACGAACCGGTGCGCGTCGCGTCCTCGAAACCTGGTTCGGTGAACCCATTGCCGTGCTGTTCGGGCCACCGCACAACGAGACTCATGGTCGATCCGTTACGGAACAGGAGCTTGCTGTGTCCGCAGCACATGAATCGGTAAGCCACGCCATCGAAGCAGCGTCCGCGCTCGATCCCTCCGCGCTGGAGCATCTCCAGGCGGCCGCAGATAAAGCTGCGACCGCTTACTACATCACTCCTCCGCTGGAAATGCTGACCGATCTGGTCGGGTTGCGTGACACCATCTACGACCAGCTCGACCGCACCCACAAACCACTGCAACAGGCAGCGCTTTTGGCCGGGCAAGTGTGTGGGCTGTTGTCGTCGGTGTCATGGGACCTCGGCCTGGTGGAGCCGGCCGAGGAGCAGGCTCGCGCCGCATACACGTATGGCTGCGTCATCGACCATCCATCCCTGCAAGCGTGGGCGCGTGCACTTCAAGTGACGCTTGCTTTCTGGTCGGGGTTCCCGCGCCGCGCCAACCGTATTGCCGCCGCAGCACTCGATACTGCACCGGCCGGTACTGCCCGGGCGCGCCTGCACTCTGTCAATGCGAGGGCACTGGCCATGCTGGGTGCACGCGGCGAAGTCCGCGGTGAACTCGAATCCGCTGCGGCAGAACTCGACCGCGCAGGCGGAGACGAGTTCTTGGACGAGGTCGGTGGCGAGCTCGCGTTCGACCGGCCCCGACGCGCCCTGTGCGCCGGCGCGGCCTATGTTGCTCTCGGAGACGGTGAGCAAGCCGAGCAAGAAGCGTCGCAGGCAGTCGACCTGTTCGCCACAATCCCTCCTGCGCAGCGTTGGGGCGCCGGTGCGCTCGGCGCGCACGTCGACCTCGGCGCGGCCCGCGCATTGCGCGACGACCTCGCCGGAGCGCAGGAAGCACTGCGGCCGGTCTTCGAATTGCCGCCCGCTCGCCGCACGGAGGAGATCGCGCTGCGGCTGCATGCCCTCGCCCGGACCCTCGGAACCAGCCGCTACAGAGGCGCAACCGAAGCCCTGCAACTCGGGGCAGCGATCGAGGACTTCACCTCGATCTCGCTTTCGCGTACGACCGGCATACGGGCGCTGCCACCCGCGAAGTAGCTACTCGCTGCCGCAGTGATCGAGCCGGGCGGCATCCCACAAACCGAGGATCGCCGCCTCATGTTCGGCGCTGATCCCTAGCTCACCCGCCCGTTCGTGTTCTACTGCGGCGCCTCCGTTGTTAAGCCACGCCCATGTGTCGGCGACCGTCTCGCGGATAGGCCGGCAGGCGAATCCGGCCCCACGAGCCTTGCTCGCGTCTACGTTCCACGCACCTGCGTAGGTGCGCCAGAGCGGCAGTTCGGTCCACTGGCGGACGCCTTGTCGGGTAAGCCAGTACTCATCGGTCACCCACTCCAGAACGGCGCTGCGACCGGTGACGTCTAGGCACGCTCCGAGCATGTCGCCCATCCGTTCCCGGCGTGCCGCGGTCAGGTTGTAGATACCTGCCAGGTTCGGGGTCAATGCGAAAGTAGCGACATCGCGGACGTCTACCGGTTGTATCGGCCGGTCGGGACTTCCGGGCGCGAGCACACGCCCGCCACGCTGCATTCGCCGGAGCCACCACTCCAGCCGGCCGACGTACTCGTGTGGGCCGAGGATGACACCGGGGCGCAGGATCGTGGTGCGCCCCGGTCCGAAGGTTTCGGCGACGGCTCGTTCGCAACCGGCCTTGCCGAACCCATAGGTCGAAGGTCCAGGGTCGCCGTCGTATCCGTAACCGGGTCCGGCGTCGGATGGGCACTCCAGCACCGCCGACGACTCGCTCAGCGGTTCGACCGGCCACCCCTCGTAGACCGACACGGTGGAAACCAGCACGTAGCGGTCGGCAATTGGTTCAAGGATGCGAGCCAGTAGCAAGGCTTCACGCGGCACGAAACTGGACGTGTCGACCACGACGTCCCAGGGACCGAACTCGGCCAGGCGCGCCAGATCACCAGGACTTGTGCGGTCACCGCGCACGGTGGTCACACCCTCGACATCGGCTCCGGTCCGGCCGCGTCGGAAGGTCGCCACCTCCCAACCCTGCGCCACCGCCCGCTCGGCGATCTCACGGCCGAGAAACCAGGAACCGCCCAAGATGAGAAGTCGAGTCACCCTTCCATTGTGGCTCGCCGGTCACGCGGCGAGCCCACAGTGCCTCGACAGCTCCAGAGGAACAGCTGGAACCAGTCGGACGTCGCGATCACTTACCAGGCATGTCACATGCCGGAGCGCGATCAAAAGTCCATCTCGGACCAGGGGATAGTGATGGGGAATGGATGGTTGATCGTGATCGACCCCGTATCGGTCGGCGACCAAGCGCCCGCAAGGATGTAGTTGGCACGGTGCAGCACCGTGATGCCGGGCTCGGGGGGACTCACATCGGGTACGAGAGTGTAGGCGTGGATGTGAGCGATCGCGCTGCGCTGGGTCGCCAGGGTCACTTCCCAGTACCAAGGAATCCCGGCTTTCGCGTAACGGGCCTTCTTCAATTCCATGTCGGCATCCGAGTTCGATGGCGACAACACTTCGCCCACCAGCACGACCCGATCAGAGCGCACATACCGGTATGGTTCGCTCATGCACCGATAGACCATGAAGTCCGGGGTGACAAAATCGGACATCCCGGTCCGGCCGAAGAACACATTGGTCTCGGTGCTCACCCGCCAGCATTGCTCGGGATCGGCCGACATCGCCGTGCGGGCACATCGCCGCAGTCCGCTCCAGAGGAGATTGGTGAACTCCTGGTGCTCATGGGGGCCGCGTCGCAACCACACCACTCGTCCGTTCCAGAGTTCGATGCGTTCGGCGATTTCCTCGGGTAGAGTCTCGAGCTCTTCCCAGGTCATGTACTCCGGGAGCTCGGGGCGCTCTACATCTGGCCGCGACATGGTGTCATGGTAGCCCGAGCAGGTCTTTGGCCTGCGAGTTTATTGAGACTGAGGCTCGACATACTTCGCAACGTACCGGCGCCGGTCGTGGCCGCAATGTGTCAGGGGCCGCCGAAGACATCGAGCACGCCGCTACCACCCACGGCGGCCTGGGTCTCTTTCTGCGTTCACTCACCGGCCTCGACGTCGCCGCCGCCACGGCCGCCTTCGACGAATTCCACACCGGCCGCACCCTCACGGCCAACCAGCTCCACTTCCTGAAGCTGCTCATCGCCTGCCCGAAGATATCTTCTCCGAGGAGGACGTAGACCGGATCGTTGCTGTCGTCCGGAACATCCGCACCACAGCACTACCCGACGGGGCCGCGCAAACCGCCGCCCACGGATAGCGCAGCACTGCGTCACCTCACCGGCTCGACGGGGGTGCGCGGCCCGGTCGCGTCGAAGTACCGAGCGTTACCCGGCCGGAGTCCGCTGGATACGGGTGGCGCCGCACTGTATCGGGGGCGTCGGCAGTTGACCTTGACGCAGGGTCAACCTCTGAACATGGTCGGCATGACTGCGAAAATCGATCACTTCACGGTCCGCCACGGCGATGTCACCATCGCGATATCTCGTGGCGGACGAGGACGACCGCTGGTCCTGTGCCCCGGACTGCTCACGACACAGGCCGATCTGCACGAGCTGATCGAGCTGCTGCGGCGCGAGCACGACGTGGTGACCTTCGATCTGCGGGGCCACGGTCTTTCGTCGGCCGCCGACCGGTATTCGTTCGAGGCGTTCCTGGGCGATTTCTGCGCTGTTATGGCGGAGGCGAGTCGCCTCGGACTACCCGCGCAGCCGGTCCTCGTGGGCCATTCGCTGGGCGCGGATCTGGTCGTGCACTATGCCTGTGAGCATCCCGGCGCCGCCGCCGAGCTGGTTCTCGTCGACGGCGCGAATCCGGTGCCCGAACCGTTCGTCACCGAGGCCGATCTGCCGGAATTCCGTGCGATGTTCGACAGTCTCGCGACCTGGAACCAGAGCCTGGAAGGCACACCGCGTCAGGTGGTGCTCACCGCCCAGGAGACGCTCGACCTGAATCTCGAGGTGGATGTCGTCCGGTCCGCGATCCTCGACCGGTATCGGAAGATCGACGCTCCGATCAGCATGATCATGTCGACTTCGATGGCCGGCGACAGCGGCGAAGGGCGCGCGCCGTGGCGCAACCAGAACTGGCGGGCCGGTATCGAGCGCCTGGTTCACGACCGGCCGCACATTTCCGTATCGTGGCTCGACGCAGGTCATGGGCTGATCGTCAGCCGTGCCCAGGAGATCGCCCAGCTCGTTCGGGGCATCACCGGCCGGCCGAATTCGTAGCCCGCCCGGGATTCAGGAGACTGGTTCGATGCTTACCATCGGTGAGGTGGCCTCGTACGCCGGCGTGACGGTCCGGGCGGTGCGGCACTACCACGCGAAAGGGCTGCTGCCAGAGGCGCAGCGGGACCACTCCGGTTATCGGAGATACGACGCCGCCGCTGTGGTCGAGCTGATCCGGATCCGTACCCTCGCCGAGGCCGGGGTTCCGCTGGCGCGCGTGCGAGAGCTTTTACAGGCCGACGCGGCGGAGTTCGCGGCGGCGGTCGCAGATATCGACGAGCGGTTGCAGGCAGAGATCCGGCAGCGGCAGCGGCTGCGCGACCGGATCGCCTGCCTCGCTGCCGGGGACAATCTGGTGCTGCCTTCGCAGTTGGTCGAGTTTCTCGATCGGTTGCGGGCGCTCGGAGTCGACGAGCGGATCGTCCAGGTCGAACGTGAGGGCTGGATCCCGCTGGTCGCGCGGTCGCCGGAACGGGTTTCGGAATGGATCGCCCGGAAGTGGGAACAGATAGCCGACCCCCAACTCATCGATTTCTATCTCACGCTGGGCGAGGCGCTGGATCGGCCCGATGACCGGAGCCTTGCCGAATTGGCCGACAAGATGGCCTCCTACATCGCGCGACTGGCAGAGACGCGGGGCGAACACTATCTCAACACATCCGATATCGAGCCAGCTCTGGTCGAGCTTCTGGACACACTGGCATTCGAGACCTGGCCGCCGGCCCGTCGCCTGACCGAACTACTGCGACAGCGAGGCTGGACCGGCTGGACCGAGCTCCGGCACATGGACCCGGCACGGGGCGTCGGTAGTCCTGATCTGCGCCGATAGACCGACAGCGGCTTCCTGTGGCCGTGTTTCAGTGCCGGATGTTCGCCGCGCTGTCGCGGGCGGCGTCGGCCCGATCGATATCGGCCAGATCGAAGCCCTTGGTCTCCCGGGCGGCCAGCACCGCGACGGCGGTCACCGCGGCCGCGCCCGCGAGATACAGCGCGATCGGTACCGCCGAATCGAAGACCTCGAGCAGTTTCACGGCGATCACCGGGGCCAGCGAACCGGCGACGATCGAGGTCACCTGGTAGCCCAGCGACACCCCGGAGTACCGCATCCTGGTCGGGAACATCTCCGCCATGACGGCGGGCTGCGGGGCGTACATCCCGGCGTGCGCGATCAGGCCGAGCATGATCGCGGCCGTGATGATCCAGCCGTTGCCCGTATCCATCATCGGGAAGGCGAAGAAACCCCAGGCGCCGGCCGCGACCGTACCCGCCAGATAGACCGGACGCCGGCCGATCCGGTCGGCCAGGGCGCCGGCCGGCGGAATCGCCGCGAAGTGCACCGCGTGCGCGGCGAGCAGCCACCACAGGATGTCGTCCGTGGCCATACCCTCGCGCACCTTCAGATACGTGATGGTGAAGGTGACGACCAGGTAGTACAGGATGTTCTCGCCGAAGCGCAGGCCCATCGCGGTGAACACGCCCCGCGGATACCGTTTCGAACACCAGCGTCGCGGCCGTGCCGTAGAGAAAGAATTCGTACCACTCGACCACGGTCCCCGCCATCGAGGCGGCGACCACCCGGCGCAACCCGGACCGATTCGGTGGCGAGGCCCCGTGGGCTTTCCCGGACCTGTCCACCACACTCATCGCCGACTCCTCATACGCTCCGGCCCCGGCGACGGGGCCACACGGAGTATTACCCGGCGGCGGTCACGGTATCGGCGGTTTCGCGGGGTTGATTCGAGGGCCGCCTCACCGCGCCAGATGCAGGACGAGCGTGGCGACCACCGGAGCCAGGTAGAGCAGCGGGAACACCGCGGTCCGGTACGAGCGTGCCCGCAGTGCGGTCGCGGTCGCGCCGAGGAAGTAGACGATCAGGCCGACGGCCGCGGCCACACCGAGCACGGGTACGGCGAAACCGGCGAGCAATCCCAGCGCCCCGGCGCCCTTGGCCAGCGCCAGCCAGTTCCACCACGACCGCGGCACACCGTACTGTTCGAGCGATTCGATCACGAACTGCTTCTTCGCGAACAGCGAGTAACCCGAGAACCCGACCCACAGGGCGGTCAGCGCGGCGACGATGTGGTAGGCGACGTCCATGGCGAACCTCTTCTCTCCTGCCGGTGTTTCCCCGGCGAACACCGCATCGACGACACAGGCCGGCGGGGTGTGACATCCGTGGCTGCCTGCGGCCGGCCGGAGATCGGTGCCCCTCCCGCACACCGACGGTGGCTCACCCGGTCGGTCGAGGCGCGTATTCGCACACGTCTCCGTCCGCTCCCGGTAGTCGGTGTCCGTGGTCGGGGTCCGGCGGGATCGAGCGGGGGACGAAGCGGGCGAGTTGGGAGCCCCGGGGCCTGAGGGTGCGACCCGCGGGGCGGTAGACGAGGTAAATGGACCCCGCCGCCCTAGGCTTATCCGCATGGCCTCACTTTCCGACCCCAAGGTGCGTGAATTCCTCAGTTACGGAACCCGAACCGCCAAAGTGGCGTTCACCGCGAGCGACGGGCGTCCGCTGGTGACGCCGGTGTGGTTCCTGCTCGACGGCGACGAGATCGTCTTCAACACCGGCAAGGAGACCGCCAAGGGGAAAGCGTTGCAGCGCGACCCCCGGATCGCGATGGTGGTGGACCTCGAGGAGCCGCCCTATGCGGCGGTGCAGATCCAGGGCACGGTCACCCTGTCCGAGGATCCGGCCGAGTTGTTGCGGTCGGCGACCGCGCTCGGCGGGCGCTATATGGGTACGGCCCGCGCCGACGAGTTCGGACGGCGTAACGGTGTGCCGGGTGAACTCCTGGTCCGGGTACAGCCGACCAAGATCATCGCTTTCTTCGACGCCGTGGGGAGCTGATCGCGGTGGTCGGACCGGCCGCGGCTCGCCCGCGTCCCGTCGGCGCCGGCCCCGGGGACGCGGTGCCCGGCGCCGGCGGGCGGCTGCCGCGCGGCCCCGGGGCGGGTACGCGCGGCCGGTCCGGCACCGACCGGTGCCTACACTCCACGCATGACTGTGCACTTCATCGGAGCCGGGCCCGGCGCCGCGGATCTGCTGACGGTGCGCGCGGTGGAATTGTTGCGGCGGTGTCCGGTCTGCCTGTACCCGGGCACATATCTGGATCCCGAGGTGCTCGCTCACTGCGCACCGGCCACCGAACTCATCGATAGCCAGCGGCTCGACCTGGACGAGATCACGGCGCATATGATGCGAGCCACAGCGGCGGGTCACGAGGTGGCGCGGTTGTGTTCGGGTGATCCATCTCTCTACTCCGCCCTGACCGAACAGACGCACCGGCTCGATGCCGCCGGCGTGCCGTGGGATATCACCCCGGGCGTCCCCGCCTACGCCGCCGCGGCGGCGCTGCTGGGTACGGAGCTGACCGTCCCCGAGGTCGCGCAGTCGGTGGTGCTCACCCGCACGCGGGCACGGTCGACGGCGATGCCGGAGACCGAGGCACTGGCGGGGTTCGCCCGCACCCGGGCCACGCTGGTGCTGCACCTGGCGATCACCCGTATCCGGCAGCTCGCGCTGGAACTCGTCGCGGACTACGGGCCGGACTGCCCGGCCGCGGTGGTCTATCGCGCGAGTCAACCGGACCAGATCGTGTTGCGCGGCACATTGGCCGATATCGCGGATCGGGTCGAGGCGGCGGGGCTGTCCCGGGCGGCGGTGATCCTGGTCGGACGGGCGCTGGAGACCGGCATCGATTGTGCGCAATCGCACCTTTACGACCCGGTGCGTGACCGCAGTCACCTGGGCGGATGAGGGCGGAGCGGCCGAACCGCCCGGGGGATCCCGGAAACCGCCCGCCGACCGGTGGCACCCTCGCCGAACTCGGTTGGTGACACGGCTGTGCTTCGGTAGATTGGATCGGTGGTCAGGAGTCGACGCCCGGGTGCGATGGCACGGTGGCATGGGGCACCGGGTGTGCCGGGTGGTACGGGGCGCCCGATGTAACGGCTCCGGCTTCACAAACGGATAACTCCGATGGACATTTTTGCCTGAGCAAACGAGAAGTGGACCTGGAACCGCGGTTGCCGCGCTGTCGGCGGTACGCGTCGCGCTCCGGGTGTTGACTGGAAGCGCACGCGTGCGTTCCGGAAGCGAGGTTACGGTTGGACCGGCTGGACAACGGCGGGAACGGTACGGACAGTGGCGCAGCAGCCACGGACGGGAGCCTGTTCCCCCTGTCGCCCGCGCAGCTGGGCATCTGGTATGCGCAGCATCTTGACCCGCAGGTTCCGATCAATATCGCACAGTACGTCGAGCTGCGCGGTGAACTCGATATCGACACCCTTACCCGGGCCGTCCTGGCCGCCTCCCACGAGGTGGGCTCCTCCTTCCTGCGCATCGTCGAACGCAACGGGGAGCCGCTACAGTGGGTCGACCATTCGATCGCCGACTACGACGGGGTCGGCTATGTCGATCTACGTGATGCCGACGACCCGGTCGCAGCCGCTCAGAAGTGGATGCGCGCCGAGTACAGCCGTCCACTGGAGCTGACCGAGGACCGGCTGTCCGCCAGCTTCGCCCTGCACCTGAGCGACGATCATTGGTACTGGTACTCCCGCGTCCACCACATCGCGTTCGACGGCCTGGGCGCGATGACGTATGTGAACCGGGTTGCCGAGCTCTACACGGCCTATCGCACTGGTACCGAGCCGACGCCGCCCAAGGCGGTGCCGCTGAGCACGCTGTACGAACAGGAAATCGCCTATCGCGGCAGTACCCGATTCGAAGCGGACAAAGAGTACTGGGCCGAACGCGTCACCGGACTCGAGCCGGGCAACGGCCTCACCGGCCGGACAGCTCCGCCTGCTGCCCGTAAGGGAGTGCAGCGGGCGGCGCTGACCGATGATCGGCAGACCTCGCTGGACGCAGCTCTGGTCCGGCGCGATTCCACCTCGGCCCAGGAGCTGCTGGCCGCATTCGCCGCTTATCTGGCACAGTGCACCGGCACCCGAGAAGTGGTGCTGAGTCTGCCGGTCACCGCGCGGGTCACGGCGGCCATGCGCCGCTCGGGTGGCGCATTGTCGAATATCGTTCCACTGCGGCTGCGCGTCGGATACGGCACCACGGTCGCGGAGTTGCTGCGGCAGGTCCAGGTGGAAGTGGCCGGGGCCCTGCGCCATCAGCGCTATCGGAGCGAGGACATCCGCCGCGACGCCGGCGCGCTCACCACGTCCTTCGGTCCGCTGGTCAACATCATGCTGTTCGACGACGAGATCGTCCTCGGCGAGATGGTCGGCACCCTGCAGGTGCTGACCACCGGCATCATCACCGATCTCAGTGTCAACCTCTATCAGTCGATGCGCGGCGCCCGGTTGCATCTCGACTTCGAGTACAACCCCAACCTGTACACCGCCGCCGAGGCCGGCGGGCACCACACGCGTTTCCTGGAGTTCTTCGACCGCTTTCTCGCGGCCGGAACCGAGACGCCGGTGTGGGAGCTGGACCTCACCACCGCGGCCGAACGCTCCCGAATGCTCGTGGAGTGGAACGATTCGGCGCGGGCGGTACCGAGCGACACCCTGCCGGACCTGCTCGCCGAGCAGGCTGCGCGTACACCCGACGCGATCGCCGTGGCCGCCGAGGGCGTGGCGCTCACCTATGCCGAATTCACCGGCCGGGTCAATCGGCTGGCGCGCCATCTGATCGAGGCCGGGGTGGGCCCGGAAATACCGGTGGCGATCGCGATGCGCCGGTCGGTCGAGTTGGTGGTGGCCATCCATGCGGTCGTCGCCGCGGGTGGTGCGTATGTGCCGCTGGATCTGGATCATCCGGCGGAACGAATCGTCTATGTGCTCGATACCGCCGCGCCGGTTTGTGTGCTGACACGCAGCGGCGACGGGTTCGAGGCCGCACCACGTCCGGTCGTCGTGGTGGACGAGGTCGATTTGTCCGGGTACGCGGATACGCCGCTGTCGGACGCGGATCGGCGGGCGCGACTGCGGCCGGGCAATGCCGCCTATGTGATCTTCACGTCCGGTTCGACCGGGCGTCCGAAGGGCGTGGTGGTCTCGCATGCGGCGCTGCGCAACCAGATCGCGTGGATAGTCGGTCAGTACGAGTTCACCGGCGAAGACGTGGTGTTGTTCAAGACCCCGGCGACTTTCGATGTGTCGGTGTGGGAGTTGTTCGCGCCGTTGACCGTGGGTGCGCGGATGGTCGTGGCGGAAGCCGACGGTCACCGTGATCCGGCTTATCTGGGTGCGGTGATCGCCGGGCAGCGGGTGACGGCGACGTCGTTCGTGCCGTCGATGCTGTCGGTGTTCGCCGAGAGCGCCACAGCCGACCCGGGTGCGCTGTCGTCGTTGCGGTTGCTGTTCGTGGCCGGTGAGGCGTTCACCGGTGATGTGGTGGCCGCGGTGCGGCAGGTCAGCGACGTGGCGCTGTACAACTTGTACGGTCCCACCGAGTTCACGGTGCATGCCACACATGCTGTCGTTCCCGATGGTGTGGTGGGTGCGGTGCCGATCGGTGGCCCGGTGTGGAACGCGCGGGTCTACGTACTGGACTCGCGGTTGCGTCCGGTCCCGACGGGGGTGACCGGTGAGCTGTATCTATCGGGTACGCAGCTGGCGCGCGGGTACGCGGGCCGGGCGGATCTGAGCGCGGACCGGTTCGTGGCCAACCCCTTCGGTACCGGCGAGCGGATGTATCGCACCGGCGATGTGGTGCGCTGGACCGCTACCGGCGAACTGGTGTATGTGGGCCGGTCGGATTTCCAGGTGAAGGTACGTGGTCAGCGTATCGAGCTGGGGGAGATCGAGTCCGCGCTGGTGGAGCACGGGTCGGTGACGCGTGCGGTGGTGACCGCGAAGTCGGATCCGCAGACCGGTGACCGGCTGGTGGGTTACGTGATTGCCGCGCCGGCGGCGGCCGTCGACACCGGCGAACTGCGTCGCCATCTGACCGACCGGTTGCCGGCCTACATGGTGCCGACCGTATTGATGGTGCTGGACGAGTTCCCGTTGAACGCCTCGGGCAAGCTGGATCGCCGGGCGTTGCCGGAGCCGGTGTTCGAGGCGCAAGAATTCCGGGCGCCGTCGACCCCGCTCGAGGAGCTCGTGGCCGGGGTTTTCTCGGAGGTTCTGGGCGTCGACCGGATCGGCGCCGACGCCGATTTCTTCACCCTCGGTGGTAACTCGCTGAGCGCGACCCAGGTCGCGGCGCGACTGGGTAAGGCGCTGGGTACGCAGGTGCCGGTGCGCGCACTGTTCGAAGCCGCCACGGTGGCCGGTCTGGCTGTGCGGTTGGCACAGCAGGCCGGAACCGCCGGCCGTGCGGAATTGGTGCCGCAGCCGCGGCCGACCCGGGTCACGGCCTCGGGCGAGGTCGTGAGCGCGGTGCCGCTGTCGCCGGCGCAGCAGCGGATGTGGTTCCTGAACCGCTTCGACGGCGGTTCGGCGGCATACAATATTCCACTCGCGATCCGCTTGTCCGGTGAACTGAATGTGGACGCGCTGCGGGCTGCGGTGTCGGACCTCGTGGCGCGGCACGAGGTGCTGCGGACGGTGTATCCGGAAACCGAGTCCGGCCCGGTCCAGGTGGTGTTGCCGACCGGGGACGTGGCACCGCGACTGGAGGTGCAGTCGGTCGCCGCTGCGGATGTTGTGGCGGCGGTGACGGAGTTTGCGGCGGCCGGGTTCGATGTGACGGCCGAGGTGCCGTTGCGGGTCGAGCTGCTGCGTGTGCGGGGCGCGGGCCATACCGACGAAGTACCCGGTGTCGCCGGTGAGTTCGTGCTGGTGATGGTGGTGCACCATATCGCGGCCGACGGCTCGTCGGCGGGGCCGGTGTTCCGGGATCTGATGACCGCGTATGCGGCGCGGGCGGCCGGGGATGCTCCGGGTTGGGCGCCGTTGCCGGTGCAGTACGCGGATTACAGCATCTGGCAGCGTGAGTTGCTGGGTGATGAGGCCGATCCG
>NZ_JBKOOL010000132.1:0-16117 GCF_046764065.1 Nocardia sp. NPDC002869 | reverse complement strand
CGGGCCGGTTCCCGCCGCGCCGTGCCGGCCGGCGGGTTACAGCCAGGTGAGCGGCATATCCAGCGAGGCCGTCCAGCCCAGGAAGTCGTGGCCGTGGGCGGCGATACCGTCGATGGCCCGGGTGGCCGTGGCCACCGCTCGCTCCGCGGCGCGGGCATCCAGCAGGCCCACGGTGTGTGCGGCCAGGAGTTCGTCGACGTCCAGGAGTTCGGTCTCCCGTCCCGTGCGGACCACCAGGTCGAGATAATGGTCCACCGAGCGCCATTTCTTCGGCCCGACCTCGCCGAATTCGCCGATATCGAGGTAATAGTCCTGATCGCGCCGATGGGCCGGATTGAAATGGAACACCGTCGCGCGCAGGTTCAATTCGGGGAGCAGCCACGACTCGATGTAGTGGAATTGCGGGTGATCGGCGGTCCGCGCCATGTAGAGCCCCCAGGGCTCGAGGTGGTAGCGCTCCACATCGCGGACGAAACCCTTCGGATCGGTGTTCGTCAGTTCCGCGATATCGAAGTACTCCACCTTCGGCCGGTGGACCTCCACGCTCGGTGCCTGTGTCACAGCTGCTGAATCTACCCACCGGGCGGTCCGGGCGAGTAGGGGCCGCCGCTCGTCCCACGGGCCCGGCCGCAGGACGTGGGCTCCGGCACAGGTCGCGGGCGGGATTCTGTCGGTGTCCGCGCTTAGTCTTGGGGTATGGCATTCGCAACCGAACTCCGTGCGGCCGGCGTCAGCGGGACCGAGGCCGACGGAGAGACTCCGCTGGCCCGATCGGATTTCCGCCCGGTCGGTGAGATCGAACGCACCGGCGGGCGGTTCGAGGTGGTCAGCCCGCATCGGCCGGCCGGTGATCAGCCCGCCGCGATCGAGGAACTGGAGCGCCGGATCACCGCGGGGGAGCCCGATGTGGTGCTGCTCGGTGCCACCGGTACCGGTAAGTCGGCGACCACGGCGTGGCTCATCGAACGGCTGCAGCGGCCGACACTGGTGATGGCTCCGAACAAGACGCTGGCGGCGCAGCTCGCCAACGAACTGCGCGAAATGTTCCCGCACAATGCGGTGGAGTATTTCGTCTCCTATTACGACTATTACCAACCCGAGGCGTATATCGCGCAGACCGATACCTATATCGAGAAGGACAGCTCGATCAACGACGATGTGGAGCGTCTGCGCCATTCGGCGACCTCCGCGTTGCTGTCGCGCCGGGATGTGGTGGTGGTCGCGTCGGTGTCCTGTATCTACGGTCTGGGCACGCCACAGTCCTATCTGGACCGCTCCGTCCTGCTCGAGGTCGGCTCCGAGGTCGACCGCGACGCATTCCTGCGGATGCTGGTGGATGTCCAGTACACGCGCAACGATATGTCGTTCACGCGGGGCTCGTTCCGGGTGCGCGGCGATACCGTCGAGATCATTCCCTCCTACGAGGAACTCGCGGTCCGGATCGAATTCTTCGGTGACGAGATCGAGGAACTCTACTATCTGCACCCGCTCACCGGGGATGTCGTGCGCAAGGTGGATACGGTGCGTATCTTCCCGGCCACACATTATGTGGCGGGGCCCGAGCGGATGGAACGGGCCGTCGTCGCTATCGAGGCCGAACTCGAGGAACGCCTCGCCGAGCTCGAACGCAAGGGCAAACTGCTCGAGGCGCAGCGGTTGCGGATGCGTACCCAGTACGACCTCGAAATGATCCGGCAGGTCGGCTTCTGCTCCGGTATCGAGAACTATTCGCGTCATATCGACGGCCGGCCCGCCGGTTCGGCGCCGGCCACCCTGCTGGACTATTTCCCGGACGATTTCCTGCTGGTGATCGACGAATCCCATGTGACCGTGCCGCAGATCGGCGGGATGTACGAGGGGGATATGTCGCGGAAGCGCAACCTCGTCGAATACGGTTTCCGGCTGCCTTCGGCGGTGGACAACCGCCCGCTCACCTGGGAGGAATTCGCCGAACGGATCGGGCAGGCGGTGTACCTGTCGGCCACCCCCGGCGACTACGAGCTCGGCCGCACCGGCGGTGAGGTGGTGGAGCAGGTCATCCGTCCCACCGGCCTGGTCGATCCGAAGGTCGAGGTGAAACCCACCAGGGGGCAGATCGACGACCTGCTGCACGAGATCCGGTTGCGGACCGAGCGCGACGAGCGGGTCCTGGTCACCACGCTCACCAAGAAAATGGCCGAGGATCTGACCGATTATCTGCTCGGTCTCGGCGTCCGGGTGCGTTATCTGCACTCCGAGATCGATACCCTGCGCCGGGTCGAGTTGCTGCGGCAGCTACGGCTGGGTGAGTACGACGTGCTGGTCGGGATCAACCTGCTCCGCGAGGGCCTGGACCTGCCCGAGGTATCGCTGGTCGCGATCCTGGACGCCGACAAGGAAGGCTTCCTGCGCAGTACGAAGAGCTTGATCCAGACAATCGGCCGGGCCGCCCGCAATGTGTCCGGCGAGGTACACATGTACGCGGACAAGATCACCGATTCGATGCGCGACGCCATCGACGAGACCGAGCGCCGGCGCGCCAAACAGCTCGCCTACAACGCGGAAATGGGCATCGATCCGCAGCCGCTGCGCAAGAAGATCGCCGATATCCTCGACCAGGTCTATTCCGAGGCCGGCGACGAGGTGGAGGTCGGCGGTTCCGGCCGTAACGCCAGCCGCGGCCGGCGGGCCCAGGGCGAACCCGGCCGCGCGGTGAGCGCGGGCATCATCGAGGGGCGCGATATCAAGTCCATGCCGCGCGCCGAGCTGGCCGACCTGGTCGCCGAACTCACCGATCAGATGATGAACGCGGCCCGCGAGCTGCAGTTCGAGCTCGCGGGCCGGCTGCGCGATGAAATCGCCGACCTGAAGAAGGAGCTGCGCGGTATGGATGCGGCCGGATTGCAGTGACCGGATCCGGACCGCGCCGGCTCCCGGGTTCAGGCCTGCGTGGCCATCCATTCGTTCACGCGACGCTCGGCCTCCTCGCGGGAGACGTCTTCCACCCGGGTCATCACGACCCAGCGATGGCCGAAGGGGTCCTTCATGGCGCCGTACCGGTCGCCGGTGACGAAGGTGGCCGGGTCCTCGGCCACCCGGGCGCCGTGCTCGCGGGCGCGGGCGATCACCGCGTCGACGTCGGGGCAGTAGTGGACCAGCGAGGTGTGTACCCAGTCGCCGCTGGGTGCCAGCACATTCTGGTCCGGTACCGGGAGCCCCAGCTGGATGGTGGAATCGCCGATCTTCAGTTCGGCGTGGGCGGGTTGCCCGTCGGGCATATCGTTGCGCGAGATCACTTCGGCGCCGAACACCGCGGTATAGAAGTCGATGGCGGCATTGCCGTCGGGGACCGCGATGAACACGGTGATGGAGTGGTAGCCCGCGGGGATGGGATCGACTGTTTCGCTCATGCCCATGACTCTGCCGCGCCGGGGCCGCGGATTCTTGTAAGAAAGCGACAGCTCACTGCGGTTCGGCTCGGGCCCGCCCGCACAGCCGGGCTGCGCCGTCCGGTGGGTGGCGATCACCCGCCGTCCCCGGCCGCCCGTGCCGGGTCGCGCCGCTGGATCGGGCAAGCGTGTGGGAACCCGCGCCCGGGCGCCCGGCATTCGGTGGCGCGCCCGTGCGAGTGCCCGCCGCGCTCGGTACCTCCGTGCCCGATCGCCGTGGGTTCCGGCCGCTGCTCGCCCCGGGTGCCCAGGACCGGCACTGTCGGGCCTGGGCATGGGCGTCTGTTCGCGTCCGGACTGTTGACGTCTCCCGTCTGCCGCAGACCGGTGCCGGGACGGACCGGCCCGCGCGCGGAAGGCCGCGGCCGTGGCTGACGCGCGGATACCGGCGACCGACGTGCCCGCGGCCGGTGACCGCAAGGCGATCCTGCATCCGCACGAGCAGGAGCGGTACCGCACGCTGAACCGCCTGCCGGCGGGCGGCGCGGTATCGGATTACGTGGACTGGTACTGGTCGGTGCGCTGGGATGTGCGCGGCCGGGCGCCCTACCACGCCGAGGTCCTGCCGTATCCCTGCGTACACATCAGCTTCGAACGCGACGGCGACCGCCGCGGCGGGTTCGTCAACGGTGTCTGCACCAGGAAGTACGTGCGCGAACTGATCGGCCGGGGGGAGACCTTCGGCGTCCGGTTCCGGCCCGGCGGGTTCGGGGCGTTCACCGGGCTCGATGTCGGTGCGTTCCGGGATCGCGCGGTACCGCTGGACGAGGTGCTGCCCGATACCGGCGACCTCGTCGACCGGGTACTCGCCGAACCGGGCGACCCCGGCCGACGCCGCCTGGTGGAGGAATATCTCCACACCCGCGCGCGCCGGGACGACCCCAACTACCGGCTCGTCCTGACGATCGCCGCCGCGATGGCCGGCGATCCCGATCTGACCCGGGTCGATCAGGTCACCGAGCGATTCGGGGTACCGGTGCGCACGCTGCAGCGGCTGTTCAGCCGCTATATCGGTGCGGGACCGAAATGGGTGCTGCGGCGATATCGATTGCAGGACGGAGCCGATCTACTGGCCCGCGGTCGTATCGCGGATCTGGCGGCCCTGGCGGCCGAACTCGGTTATTTCGATCAGGCGCATTTCACCCGTGAGTTCACGGCCGAAGTCGGAATGGCTCCCCTCGAATATGCCAAGAATTCGTTACGCTCGCGCGATGAGGTGACCTCCAAGGTCATGCCGGCCTCATAATCGGAGACGCCTCACAGGCGAAGCGGTACCGTCGGCGACAGATGAGGAGCTGTACATGGATGTCGTGGTGTTGATCGGCCGCGTGATGTTCGTCATTCTGTTCCTGAGTTCGGCGCTGGGGCATTTCACCCAGACCAAGGCCATGGCGGGGTACGCGCGGGCCAAGGGGGTACCCGTGCCGGAACTGGCGGTACGGGGGTCCGGGCTCCTCATGCTGCTGGGCAGTATCAGCATCCTGTTCGGGATCTGGGCCGATGCGGGCGCCCTGCTGTTGCTGATCATGCTGGTTCCCACCATGATCATGATGCACGCCTTCTGGAAGGAAACCGAGGCCGAGGCGACCCAGGCGGAGACGATCCAGTTCAACAAGGACCTCGCGCTCGCCGGCGCCTGCCTGATGTTGTTCGCGTTTTTCGCGCACACCGGGGAATTGGGCCTGACGATTACCGGTCCGCTGTTCTCCTTCTGATCGCGCCCGAAATGGTGCCGGTGCCCGCCGTATGCGGTGAGCACCGGCACTGTGAGGAAAGTCCTACGGCGCCAAGGGCGTTCGCATTCCTTGTGACCCCTCACAGGTTTACCCGTGCCGGTGGGAGAAGTGCCAGGTAGACGCGGCATTCGTCGTTCGTCGGGGACGAAATGTGAAACGCCACCGCCGTAGAAGGCGTCTGTGATGTACAACGAATCCGGATATCCGGTCCGGTGTTCCGGTTATGGTCTACGCAGTCGCTGCGTCGTCGCCCGACATTCCACGAGCAACCGGTGCAGCCGCGTTTGTACCCCGCACAGTTGGAGGAGAGAATGACCGCCTACCGGACCATTGTCGTCGGTACCGACGGCTCGGACTCGTCGTACGTCGCCGTGGAAAAGGCCGCGTCACTGGCCGGAGCCGCGGGCTCGACGTTGATCGTGGCCTGCGCCTATTACCCGACCGATGACCGTGACGTCGCCGCCGCGAGCGATATGCTCAAGGACGAGGCGTACCAGGTTCGTGGTTCGGCGCCCACCAACGAGATCCTGCGCACCGCGCGTGACAAGGCCACTGCCGCCGGGGCCAAGGAGATCGTCGAGAAAGCCATTGTCGGCGAACCGGTCGACTCCCTGCTCGACCTGGTCAAGGAAACCCAGGCCGATCTGCTCGTGGTCGGTAACCGCGGCCTGAACACCCTGGCCGGTCGGCTGCTGGGCTCCGTGCCCTCCGACGTGGCGCGTAAATCGAAGTCCGATGTGCTGATCGTGCACACCGTGCGCTGATACCGCGGTCGCGGACCACCCGCCCCGCCCCGGAACTCGGCTTCCGGGCGGGGCGGCCGCGTTCCGGCGGCCTCACTCGGCCAGGCGGCGCAGTTCCGGTGGGAGATCGCCGCTGTGCACCACGGTGAGCCGTTGGGTGGCGCGGGTGATCGCGACGTACAGATCGTTGCGACCGCGCGGTGATTCGGCGATCACCGCACCGGGCTCCACCAGGTACACCCCGTCGAACTCCAGGCCCTTCGCTTCGGTCACCGTCAGCACGCGCACGAATTCGCTTGCCAGCCCGGATAATTCGTCCACCAGGGCGGCCGGTGTCAGTACCGCGGCGGTGCCGGGGCCCTGCTCCTCGGCGAGCAGACCGGAAAGGTTCGCCGACAGATGCGCCGCCGGGACCCGGTGCGCCCGCGGCGGCACGCCCGAATCGCGGACCGAACGCGGCACCTCGGCGGTGGGGTCGATCGCGGCCAGTACATCCGCCGCCACCGCCATGATCTCCGACGGGGTCCGGTAGTTGACGGTGAGCTCGGTGAGTTTCCACCGTGTGGCCACATACGGTTCCAGCATGTCCGCCCAGGCACTCGCGCCCGCCGGATCACCGGTCTGCGCGATATCGCCGACCACGGTGATCCATCGGTTCGGGATCCGGCGCATCACCATGCGCCAGGCCATCTCCGACAGTTCCTGCGCTTCGTCCACGATCACATGCCCGTAGGTCCAGGTGCGATCGCCCGCGGCACGTTCGGCGGTGGTCTGGCGGTTGCGCACCTGCTGGCGCTCGGCCAGCTGGCTCGCGTCGATGAGGTCGTAGGCCATCAGGATCTCCGGATCGAGTTCGTCCTCGAGATCCTGCGGGGCCGATCCGGTCAGGATGTCCAGGGCGTCCTGTGCCTCGGCGAGCTGGGCGCGCCAGCGCCGCCGGGCGCGTTCGCGTTCCTCGGCGTCGTCGGTGCCCAGCAGTTCGGCGAGTTCGTCCAGCAGCGGGGCGTCGGCGGCACTGAATTCGCCGGTACCGGTGCGCAGCAGTTCGGCCCGGTCGGCCGGCTCGAGCACCTTACCGGCGGCGCGCTCCAGCCGGTCCGGGTCGGCGAACAGATCGCCCAGCACCTGCTGTGGAGTGAGCATCGGCCATAATCCGGCCAGCACGCGCTGGACCTTCGGGTCGGCGCGCAACTCGTCGCTGATCTCGGACAGATCCGCCGCACTGAGCAGGCTGCGGCCGTTGCCGGCCGGGTCGGCGCCCATGGTCTGCGCGAGCTGGTCGGTGAGCGCCTCGATCACCATCGACGCGAAGATGGGCCGCGCCAGGTTGTGCGGGCGCCGCGAGGAGCGGGCCCGGCCGCGGGCCCGGGTGACGATCTTGCGGTCCAGGGTCACCGGGTATCCGTCGAAGCTCAGGGTGATCGGTTCACCCGGCACCTGCTGGCGATCGCGTACGGCGTTCTTCAGGATATCCAGCACACTCGTCGAGCCCTTCAGCTCTCCGGCGCGCAGAGAGTCGGTGAGCGTGGCCTTCACACCCGGGTACAGATCGCCGATGGTGGACAGCAGGACCCCGGTCTCACCGAGCGACGGCAGCACCTGACCGATGTAGTCCAGGAAGGTGGCGTTGGGGCCGATGATGAGTACACCGCTCTTGGCCAGCTGCTGGCGATAGGTGTACAGGAGATAGGCGGCACGGTGCAGGGCGACCGCGGTCTTACCGGTGCCCGGCCCACCCTGCACGACGAGCACACTCTTGTGCTCGGCGCGGATGATCGCGTCCTGTTCGCTCTGGATCGTCTCCACGATGTCGGCCATCTGGCCGGTGCGGGCGGCATTCAGCGCGGCCAGCAGGGCGCTCTCGCTGCCGACGCCGCCGTCGGAGGTCGTGACCCCCGCCCGGTGCGCGGCCTCGAGATCGAGGTATTCGTCGTTGACCGCGGTCACCCGGCGGTTACGGGAGCGGATGTGGCGACGCCGCCGCACTCCGTCCGGCGCCGCGGTGGTGGCCAGGTAGAACGGCCGCGCCAGCGGGGCCCGCCAATCGAGCAGCAGGGGTTCGTAGTCGTTGTCCTCGTCGAGGATGCCCAGCCGGCCGATATAGCGCTGTTCCGGATCGTCGTCGGCGGTGGTGAGATCGATGCGGCCGAAACACAGGCCGTGCTCGGCGGCGTCGTATTTGGCCAGGTCCTCGGTGTAGAGCTGGGTGAACGACTCCCGTTCGGTACGGGCCTGCGGGGTCCCCCCGGTTTCCAGCAGCACGGTGCGCAGCCGATTGTCGGCGTAGGCACGCATTCCGTCGAGCCGCTCGTACAGCACCGACAGGTACGCCTGTTCGTGGTCGAGGTCCCGCGTCGCCGTATCCGGAGGCGCCACGTCGGGAGCCGGTTCGGTGGGGCGTTCCTCGGTGCGGTTGTCGGGCAAGTTCTGACTCCTTCTCACCCACGGCGGGACGGGCTCGGCGGGGCACGGCGGGATGGCGTGCACAGAGTTGTCGAGTCTACTGCGGGTTCGTATCGGATGTTGTTCGCGCAGGTCACACCGGCGCGATCACGAGACGTGCGAGTTGTCGCCGCGCATTCCGCGCCCGCGCGTGCCCTCGCGCCGGCTCGGCGATTTGGCCTTGTACATGGCCACGTCGGCATCGTGCAGGACCCCTTCCGGGGTGCGCGTATCGCCGGGTGCCAAGGTGGTCACCCCGATGGACGCGTTCACCGCGATCCGGTGTCCCCGCGCGACGATCGGTTCGGCCATGGCGGCCCGCAATCGCCGGACCAGCGGTTCGAGCTCCTCGTCGCCCGGTCGCCCGGCCAGCAGGACCAGGAACTCGTCCCCGCCGAGCCGGCCCACCAGATCCTCGCTGCGCAGCGCGCGCTGTAGCCGGTGCGCGACGATCCGCAGCACCGTGTCGCCGATGGCGTGTCCCATGGTGTCGTTGATCGATTTGAAGCCGTCGAGGTCGATGAACATCACCGTGGACACCCGGTGTGTACCGCTGGCCGCGAGCGCTCCGGACAGCTGCGACAGGATCAGCGACCGGTTGGCCAGCCCGGTGAGCGGATCGTGGGTGGCCTGATATTCGAGCTGCCGGCGGCTGGCGAGATATTCGGTGATATCGGCGAACGAGCACACCGCGGCCGTGCCCTGTTCGTCGGGATTCAGCAGCCGGCTCGACACCGCCAGCCAGCGGCGCTGGCCGTCGGGGCGGACGACCGCGAACACGTACGCGGTGACCGTTTCGCCGGTGGTGAGGGTGCGCGCCACCGGATGCCGCTCCTTGGGCATCGATTGACCATTCGAGTCCAGCAGTTCCAAGGGAAGCGTGGTGATATTGGAGCCCACCAGCGGTATCCGGTCGTCGATTCCGAAGATCCGGCGGGCGGCGGGGTTCGCCGAGGCGATGGTGCCGTCCCGGTAGATGACCGCCACCCCTTCCTCGAGTTGCGAGACCACCGTGGTGAAGTGCTGCTCGGCCCGCCGCTGGGCGCGTTCGGCCGCTTTCTGGGCCGTCAGATCGTGGATCACCACCTGGTAGGCGAGGCGATCGTGCCAGGCGGTGAGCACCGAGACGGTCTCCACCGGAACCTCGCGCCCGTCCAGTGCCAGTAACACCATCTCGGTGGGTTCGGACGCGTTACCCGTCGCGGTCAGACCGGCGATGCGCTCGTACATGGGCTGGCGGAAATCGGAGTGCACGAAACGGGCGATGTGCTGCCCGAGGACCTCGGCCAGGTTCTTGGCGCCCATGATCCGCAGGGCCGCCGGATTGGCGTAGACGACGATGCCGCGTTCGTGCACACAGATGCCGTCGGGGGAGTGCTCGACCAGGGAGCGGTACCGATGCGCGAGTTGCTCGGCGGCGGACGCCCTGCGCTCTCCCATACCAACCCCCATCGTCGGCGGACCCGGACATTCAAACACGGCTCTACTCCGGTATCCACACGCATAAAATCGGACATAGTGGACGTGATCTGGATTGATCACGCCAAGATGTGTTCCCGGCGGTGCCGAGGGCGGGGACCGGCGAGGAGATTGTCATGGCGGGGACCGGATTCAGCATCGATCTTATGTCGATCATCGGGATCGGTGCGGTCACCGGATACGGATGGGGGCGAGAGACATTCTGGGAGGGAATCCTGAGCGGTCGCTCCGCGGCCCGATTCGAACCCGGCTACGGAATCGACCCCGCGACCGGGGGCTGGGCCGCGCTGGTGCCCGAGGGCGGCGATCCCGCCTACGGCACCCGGTACGGGCGCGCGGTGTTCGCGGCGGTCGGCGAGGCGGTTGCCGATGCCCGGGCCCGCGGCTGGGAACCCGGCCCGCGAGTCGGCCTGGTGCACGCGGCCGTGCTCGGCGACGTCCGGCACCAGCGGGACTTCTCCGGTCCCGCCGGCGCCGGGTTCCGCGGCCGGGACTTCCTGCGGCTGTTGCCGTCCACCCCGGCCTCGGTGGTGACCCAGGCGTTCGGGTTCACCGGCCCGGTGATGGGAGTGTCGGCCGCGTGCAGTTCGGCCAATGTCGCGCTACTGCAGGCACGGCTGTGGCTGGCCGCCGGCCTGGCGGACGATGTGGTGTGCGTGGCCTCGGACCTGTCGGGCACCCCGGAACTGGTGCGGCAATTCGCGAAACTCGGCGCCGCGGTGGTCGATGTGGAATCGCTGCAGGGCTGCCGGCCGTTCCAGGAGGGCAGCCGGGGATTCAGTGTGGGGGAAGCGGCGGTGGGGTTCGTCCTGAGTCGCGGATCGGGCCGGGCGTACGCCCGGATTCTCGGCGGAGCGATGAACAGCGAAGCGCACCATGTGGTCTCGGTGGAACCGAGTCACGACCGGATCGTGGACTGCGTGCGGGGCGCGCTGTTCGACGCCGGTGTCGGCGCGGCCGATATCGGTTACCTGAACGCGCACGGTACGGGGACCGCCCAGTGCGACCGGGCCGAACGCGATCTGCTCGCCCGCGTGTTCGACGACCGGCCCGCGGTGTACTCGATGAAGCCGCTGGCCGGGCATTGCCAGTCCGCGTCGGGGGCCGTGGAGCTCGCGGCCGCGGCACTGGGATACGAGCGCGGCATCATTCCGGCGCCGCCCGCGGTGGCGCCGGCGCATCCACGGCTGCTGAGCGGGTCGGTCCCGGCGGGTCCGGCGCTGACCGCGAAGCTGTCGCTCGGGATGGGCGGGAACAACTCCACGGTCATCCTGGGTCCGGCCGTCTGACGGCCGGACCGGGGTGGGAGTGGCCGGTGCCACGCCCCCTGGACACCCCGGGTTGGCCTACTCTGTACTGGTGAGCCCGTCCGGCCGGCGCGTGCCGCCGGTTGCCGGCGCCCGCCCCGAGATCTTGCCGGGGCGCCCCCCGACGAGGGTAGGCGCGGCAGTCGGGTCACACCCCGTGACCGCCCGGGACCGGCCGTCCGGCGAAACTTGTCGGTGGTCGGTCCTACCATCACCGCGGGCCCGCCCTGTGGCCCGAGCCGCGGATACCGGCCGGGTGGACCGGGCCGGTATCCGCGCTGTCGCGGCCACGGTGTGACCCACACGGTGCGACGGGCGCGGCGGCACCAGCGACGACGAACGATGACGAGAAGGGACCGACCCGGTGGCGGAACGCCTGACTGTGCGCGGAGCGCGGGAGCACAACCTGAAGGGGGTCGACCTCGATCTGCCCCGCGACAGTCTTATCGTCTTCACCGGTTTGTCCGGGTCGGGTAAATCCAGCCTGGCGTTCGACACGATCTTCGCGGAGGGGCAGCGCCGCTACGTGGAATCGTTGTCGGCCTACGCCCGGCAGTTCCTCGGCCAGATGGACAAACCCGATGTGGACTTCATCGAGGGCCTCTCACCGGCCGTCTCGATCGACCAGAAATCCACCAACCGCAACCCCCGGTCCACGGTCGGCACCATCACCGAGGTCCACGACTATCTGCGGCTGCTCTACGCCCGCGCCGGTGTCCCGCACTGCCCGGTGTGCTCGGAGCTGATCGCCAAACAGACCCCGCAGCAGATCGTCGACCAGGTCCTGGCCATGGAACCGGGTGTCCGGTTCCAGGTGCTGGCGCCGGTGGTGCGCACCCGTAAGGGCGAGTTCGTCGATCTCTTCGACCAGCTGCACGCGCAGGGCTACGCCCGGGTCCGGGTGGACGGGGTGGTGTATCCGCTCACCGATCCGCCGAAGCTCAAGAAGCAGGAGAAGCACGATGTCGAGGTGGTGGTGGACCGCCTCGCCGTGAAACCGACCGCCAAACAGCGGCTCACCGATTCCATCGAAACGGCGCTGCGTCTCGCCGACGGCATCGTGGTGCTCGATTTCGTGGATCGGGACGAGCACGCACACGACCGGGAGCGCCGTTTCTCCGAGAAACTGGCCTGCCCCAACGGCCATCCCCTCGATATCGAGGACCTCGAACCGCGTTCGTTCTCCTTCAACTCGCCCTACGGCGCCTGCCCCGACTGCACCGGTCTGGGTATCCGCAAGGAGGTCGATCCGGAACTGGTGGTGCCCGATCCGGAGCTGAGCCTGGCCGACGGGGCCATCGCGCCGTGGTCGCGCGGGCAGAGCGCCGAATACTTCCTGCGGCTGCTGTCCGGGCTGGCGGCGGCGCAGGGGTTCGACCTGGACACCCCCTGGCGGGATCTGCCGCCGCGGGCGCGCAAGGCGGTCCTCGAGGGCAGTTCCGACCAGGTTCACATCGTCTACACCAACCGCTACGGCCGGAAACGCTCCTACTATGCCGATTTCGAAGGGGTCATGCCGTTCCTGCAGCGGCGGCTGGACTCCACCGAGTCCGAGCAGATGAAGGAGCACTACGAGGGCTATATGCGCGATGTGCCGTGCCCGGTCTGCAACGGGGCGCGATTGCGGCCGGAGATCCTGGCGGTCACCCTCACGGCGGATTCGGAGCGGAAGTCGATCGCCGAGGTCAGCGAACTGTCCATCCGCGACTGCTCACAGTTCCTGAACGCGCTGACCCTGGGCGAACGGCAGGCGGCCATTGCCGGGCAGGTGCTCAAGGAGGTGCAGGCGCGGCTGGGCTTCCTGCTCGACGTCGGCCTGGACTATCTGACGCTGTCCCGGGCCGCGGCCACCCTCTCCGGCGGTGAGGCGCAGCGCATCCGGCTGGCGACCCAGATCGGGTCGGGTCTGGTCGGGGTGCTCTACGTGCTGGACGAGCCGTCGATCGGCCTGCATCAGCGCGACAACCGGCGGCTCATCGAGACGCTGACCCGGTTGAAGAACCTCGGCAACACCCTGATCGTGGTCGAGCACGACGAGGACACCATCCGGGCCTCGGACTGGGTGGTCGATATCGGTCCGCTCGCCGGTGAACACGGCGGCCGGGTGGTGCACAGCGGCACCTACGCCGACCTGCTCACCGACGAGAACTCGCTGACCGGGGCCTATCTGTCGGGGCGGGAACGGATCGAGATCCCGCCGGTGCGGCGCCCGGTGAACAAGAAGCGGCGGGTCACCGTGGTCGGGGCGACCGAGAACAATCTGCGG
The DNA here is from genome assembly GCF_046764065.1 of Nocardia sp. NPDC002869. Lineage (NCBI taxonomy): Bacteria > Bacillati > Actinomycetota > Actinomycetes > Mycobacteriales > Nocardiaceae > Nocardia > Nocardia sp. NPDC002869. The sequence continues at coordinate 2,716 of NZ_JBKOOL010000132.1, read as the reverse complement.
AATATCGATGTGGCGTTCCCGCTGGGCGTGCTCACCGCGGTCACCGGTGTTTCCGGGTCCGGTAAGTCCACCCTGGTCAACGACATCCTGGCGACCGTGATGGCCAACAAGCTGAACGGCGCCCGGCAGGTGCCGGGTCGGCACACCCGGGTCAACGGTCTCGATCAGCTGGACAAGCTGGTGCGGGTGGACCAGTCGCCCATCGGGCGTACGCCGCGGTCCAATCCGGCCACCTACACCGGGGTGTTCGACAAGATCCGCAGCCTGTTCGCCTCCACCACCGAGGCCAAGGTGCGCGGATACCAGCCGGGCCGGTTCTCGTTCAATGTCAAGGGCGGCCGCTGCGAAGCCTGCTCCGGCGACGGCACGCTCAAGATCGAGATGAACTTCCTGCCGGATGTGTATGTGCCGTGCGAGGTCTGCCACGGCGCCCGCTACAACCGGGAAACCCTCGAGGTGCACTACAAGGGCAAGACCATTGCCGAGGTCCTCGATATGCCCATCGAGGAGGCCGCCGAGTTCTTCGAACCGGTCACCTCCATCCACCGCTACCTGTCGACCCTGGTCGATGTGGGGCTGGGTTATGTCCGGCTCGGGCAGAGCGCGACGACGCTGTCCGGTGGTGAGGCGCAGCGTGTGAAACTGGCCGCCGAACTGCAGAAACGCTCCAACGGGCGGACGGTCTACATTCTCGACGAACCCACCACCGGCCTGCACTTCGAGGACATCCGCAAACTGCTCGCGGTGATCAACGGCCTGGTGGACAAGGGCAACACGGTGATCGTCATCGAACACAACCTCGACGTGATCAAGACCGCGGATTGGGTGATCGATATGGGTCCCGAGGGCGGTTCGGGCGGCGGCACGGTGGTCGGTGACGGGACACCCGAGGACATCGCGGCGAACGCCGGCAGCTACACCGGCCAGTTCCTGAAGGAAATCCTGGCCGAGCCGGTCGCGCCGGCGCCCGCGGCCCCCGGTAAGGGCGTGGCGAAGAAGGCTGCCCCGGCAGCCCGCAGGGCCGCGGCACCGGCGAAGAAGAAGACCGCCGGCCAAGCGGAAGCCGCCGCGGCGGCACCGGACCCGCAGAAGGCGAAACGTCTCGCCCGCAAGGCTGCTGCCCTGCGCTGAGGGTGGAGTCGGGCCCGTCCGGTTCGGTGCCGGGCGGGTCCGGAGCGCCCGTGGAGATCAGTAGACGGGGCCGGTGTACTTCTCACCCGGGCCGGCGCCGGGTGCGTCGGGTACGGACGAACTCTCCCGGAATGCCTTCTGCAGCGACTGCAGCCCCTCCCGCAACGGTCCCGCATGCGGTCCGAGGTATTCCACCGAGGCGGTGATGAGTCCGGCCAGCGCGGTGATCACCCGCCGGGCTTCGTCCATATCGCGGCGTGGGCTGTTGTCCGGATCGTCGTCGCCGAGCCCGAGTTTTTCCGCCGCCGAGCTCATCAGCATCACGGCGGCCCGGCTGATCACCTCCACGGCGGGGATTTCGGCCAGTTCGCGCACATCGCCTTCGGGCTGTTCGGTCATGATCCCAGGCTAGAGAACCGCCGGCGGGGGTCAGCGCACCGGTCCGGCGGCGCGCAGCATGCGCAGCTGGCCGATCTCGGTCACGTTCTTCATCAGTTCGGCATCGACCCATGCGGCCAGATGCCCGACGGTCAGTCCGGCCTCCGCGGGCCAGGGGTAGGAGGTGGCGGCATCGAGCTCCGCCTCGCCGGCGCGGTCGAGCACCACGAGCCATTGCTCGCGCAGGGTGTGCAGCCGGGCGAGGGCCGCGGCGATATCGCCCGCCCAGTACACCTCGGTGCGCTCGGGTACCGGCCTGCCCTCGGCGTGCGCGATGGCCGAACTCCACCACCAGTCGATATGCCAGGTGAGCCAGCCGATGGTCGGCACCGGTACGGGGTCGGGTTCGGTTTCCGCGAAGTCCGGGCGCCAGCGGCCGTCGGCACCGCGGTGCACCGTCCAGCTCACCGCGGCGGGCGTCCAGTGCGTATCGTCGTCGGTCAGGGCCTCGAAATGCAGCTGGGACAGCGACCAGACCAGGTCGAATTGCCAGCGCAGCAGGTCTCGTCGGCTGCTCATGGGCGTCGAGCCTGGCACGGCGCCGGCGGCGGGACAAGCGGTTTACGGCGGGGCCCCAGGGGCGCGATTCGCCGGATCGGATCCCCGGCTGTTAGACTTTTCGGCGACGACCGTCCCGGTCCTGTCCGGGGCAGACAAGTGGAGCCCGACTCCCACCGTTGCCGGCGAGTGATCGCCTGGTCGAACGGTCCGGTCGCCCGCCCCTTCCGGGCGGGTTCGCGATACCGCTCCGGCGTGATCGCGGCGCAGGTGTGTACGACCTGCGTGGACCGGTCGACATCGGGCCTCGTGGCGGTGAAATACCGCACCGGGGCCTTCGTGTTGAACAAGGGGTTCATTGCGAGCGGTCGTCGGACGACACCGCTAGACCTAGGAGGCCCCATCAGCACTGAGACCCGCATCAACGATCGCATCCGTGTTCCCGAGGTCCGGCTCATCGGACCCGGCGGTGAACAGGTTGGGATCGTGCGTGTTGAAGATGCACTACGCGTCGCCCTGGAAGCAGACCTCGACCTCGTAGAGGTCGCGCCGGACGCACGTCCGCCGGTCTGCAAGATCATGGATTACGGCAAGTTCAAGTACGAGACCGCGCAGAAGGCGCGCGAGTCCCGGAAGAACCAGGTCCAGA
>NZ_JBKOOL010000131.1:0-16154 GCF_046764065.1 Nocardia sp. NPDC002869 | reverse complement strand
CGGGCCTCAACCCTTTGAGGTGTCTCGTAAGACTCGACGCATGGGGTTGCGTCGGCATTCGACGCTCGGGTCGGGTGCGGACCTGTACGAGAGTGTGTTCCGGCCGCACCGGCACGAACGGGTCCCTGTTGACGGCCATGGGGTCGCCCCCGGATCACTACTCCAGGGGGACCCACTTCGCCGCATGGCCCGGCGCAGGGGGTCGGCCTCTCCGTCAGCTATCGCCCTTGGCCGCCTGGAGGAGGTCGGCGAGGGTGGTGAATTTGACCCGGGGGCGGCCCGAGTCCTTGCCGGCGCCGCGTTCGGCCTGGTCGATGGCTTTCCAGCCGACGCGGTCCACCAGGTCCGGCTGGCGTTCCTGGACCAGGGCGCGCAGTGCGTCCCGGTCGGCGGTGGGGGCGGCCAGTTTGCCCGCGATGAAGTCGGCGATCAGACCCTCCACCGTTTCCTCGGAGTCGACCCGGTTGGAACCGATGACCCCGCGCGGGCCACGTTTGATCCAGCCGCTGACGTACACCCCGGTGAGGGGCTGACCGTCGGCACCGATCACGCGACCGTGCTCGTTGGGGACCACCGCGCGTTTGTCGTCGAAGGGCAGGTCCGGGACCGGCTGTCCGCGGTAGCCGATGGACCGCAACACCAGCGAGGCCGGAAGGCTGCCGACCTCACTGGTGGGGCGGGCGTTGAGAATTCCGTCCTCTTCCACCAGTTCGTTGCGTGCGTACTCCAGTGCTTCGACCTTGTCGGTGCCGGTGAGTGCGGTCGGCGCGGCCAGATACTTGAACACGATCCGTTTGTTGCCCTCGGTCGGCGATTTCGCCGCGAACTCCTCGGCGAGCGCGTATTTCAGTTTCAGCGAGGGTTCGACGTCCGGGTGGTCGAGCAGCGCCTGCGAGGCCTGGTCGAGTTCGAGTTCGGCCGGGTCGATGACGATATCGACCCCGGACAGGTGCGCGAGCGCCAAGAACTCCGGTGAGGTGTAGGCCGCCTGCAGCGGGCCGCGCCGGCCCAGCACCACGACCTCGCGAATATTGCTGCCGCGTAGGGCCGCCAGGGCGTGGTCGGCGATATCGGTTTTCGCCAGTTCGTCGGGGTGCGCGGTCAGCACGCGGGCGACGTCGAGCGCGACATTGCCGTTGCCGACGATGATCGCCCGCTCGCCGGAGAGGTCGAAGACCCGGTCGGCGTAGTCGGGGTGCCCGTTGTACCAGGCCACGAACTCGGTCGCGGAATGGCTGCCGGTCAGGTCCTCACCGGGGATACCCATCCGCCGGTCCGAGGAGGCGCCCACCGCATAGAGGACCGCGTGGTGATGGGCCAGCAGTTCCTCGTGGGTGATGTGCTTACCGACTTCGACGTTCAGGTAGTACTGCAGGGTGTCGCGCCGGAACGCCGATTCGAACATGCCCGCGACCGTTTTGGTGCCGGGATGGTCGGGGGCCACCCCCGCGCGGACCAGACCCCACGGAGTGGGCAGCCGGTCGAACATCTCCACCTGGACATCGCAGCGTCGCAACAGTTCGTCGGCCGCGTAGGCGGCCGCCGGGCCGGCGCCGACGATCGCGACCCGCAACGTACCCAGATCCTTGGGCGGCCGCACCGGGGTCGCGATCGGATCCAGGTTCGACTCCAGCGGATGCCGCTCGAACCAGGCCGCGTTGATCTCCCGGAAGCGGGCCAGCGACGCAGACAGATCGTCCTCGGAGAAGATGGCCTCCACCGGGCACGCGTCGACACAGGCGCCGCAATCGATGCAGGTGTCGGGGTCGATGTAGAGCATTTCGGTCGTGGCGAATTCCGGCTGGTCCGGAGTCGGGCGGATGCAGTCGACCGGGCACTCGGAAACGCAGCTCGCGTCGTTACAGCAACGCTGCGTGATTACGTAGGCCATATTTGTGCAGATCCTCGAGACTTATATGCGGGCTGGTGCCGTCCGGGTCGCGGGTGGCAGGGCGTGACGACTGAGCATGGACCGGGATCACCGGGCCTATCTCTATTGTGACGCCGCTTTCAGTTTGCCTCGAGTGTGTGATGGATCTCTGCACCGAGGGTGCCTACGGTGGACCCATGGTTCGGACCCTGATCTTGATGCGGCACGGGAAATCGGCGTACCCGCCCGGAATCGAGGACCATGAGCGCCCGCTGGCGCCGCGCGGGAAGCGGGAGGCGGCCTTGGCCGGTACCTGGCTGCGCGCGAACCAGCCGCCGATCGACGCGGTCCGGTGCTCCACCGCGACCCGTACCCGGGAAACACTCACCGCCACCGGGATCACCGCGCCGGTCGAGTTCGAGTCCGGAATCTACGAGGCCACGACCGATTATCTGTTCGAACTGGTCGGGCTCACCGACCCTGCCGTCTCGACCCTGCTGGTGATCGGGCACGCGCCGGGTATGCCGTGGACGGCGTGGGACCTCGCGGCCGCGCACGATACCGAGGATGCCCTGCGGTTGAGCCGCAAGTTCCCCACGTCCGCCCTGGCGGTGCTGCGCCTACCCGGCGAATGGGACCGAGTGGGCCCGGGGGCGGGCGACCTGGTGGCCTTCCACGTACCGCGCTGACACTCAGCGCAGCAGTTTGCCGCCGAACACCGCGCCGGCGCCGAGCACGACGAGCAGCAGGAATGCCGCCCAGCCGCCGATCAGCCACCACACCAGACCGAACACCACAACGATCGGCGCCACCGCGATCGCGGTGATCACCGGGCTCTCCCTGACCGTGGCCCACGCCGAACGCGCCCGGACCCGGTCGATTTCCTTGGCCATCCTCCCAGGTTACGTGGCGGACCCCGGATGCGCTGGTGCGCGCGTGTTCCGGGCGGTGACCCCCCTGGACAGCCACGTCGCCCGTCCGAGCGCGGCGGCCGGGTCGCGTGCGGCTGAGTACGCTGGCGCTCGGCGGTACGGCCCCGGGTCGTGGCGTCGTGCGGAAATGGCCGGACACGGAAAGGAGCCGCGGAGATGACCGAAGCGACCGAGCAGAGCAAGGTGGTGCGCAACCCCGGCGAGAACCGTTACGAGGTGTGGTACAGCGCCGAACTGGCCGGGTTCGCCGAGTACACCGAGCGCGGCGGGGAAACCGTCTTCACCCATACCGAGATCGGACCGGAGTTCGGCGGTAAAGGGCTGGGCAGCCGGCTGGCCGGGTTCGCGATCTCCGACACCGTGGACCGCGGGCGCAAGATCCGGCCCGAGTGCCCGTTCATCCGGAGCTATCTGGAGAAGCATCCGCAGTACAACGAGCATGTGGTCGGCGGCGGTGAGTGACCTCGATCCACACCCCACCGAGACCCTGTGCGAGCCCGGAGTCGGGCCGGGACCGATAACGCGGCTGTATCCGGCCCGGGAGGTGCCGCTGGGCGGTGTGCGCGGCACCTATGTGGAACGGACCCTGCCGCAGCGGGAGCTGCCGACCGTCGGCGCCTGGTGTTTCCTGGACTATTTCGGCGCTCCGACGGTGACCGTCACCGACGCGCCGCCGGATATCGATCCGCATCCGCATATCGGTCTGCAGACCGTCACCTGGCCGTTCGAGGGAATGATCCGGCACCGGGATTCGGTGCGCTCGGATGTGCGCATCGAACCCGGCCAGCTCAATCTGATGACCTCCGGGCGCGGGATCGCCCACTCGGAGTACACGGTGCCCGAGGCGCCCGCCGGGCGCGGGCTGCAATTGTGGGTCGCGCTGCCGGAGGCGCACCGCGATATCCCTCCTCATTTCGAACAGCACCGGGATCTGCCCGTCCACACCGCCCCGGGCCTGCGGGCGACCGTGCTGCTGGGTTCGCTGGCCGGGGTGATCTCGCCGGCGACGATCTACACCCCCTTGGTGGGGGCCGATATCGAGATCGATCCCGCGACCGCGTCCACGTTGCCGTTGGAGCCGGAGTACGAGTACGCACTGCTGACGATCGAGGGCACGGTAACCGCCGCCGGATGCGAGCTCACGCCGGGCCCGCTGCTGTATCTGGGCACCGGCCGCGACAGCCTCGACCTGTCCAGCGACTCCGGCGGCCGGTTCGCCCTGATCGGCGGGGAGCCGCTCGCGGAGGAATTGGTGATGTGGTGGAACTTCGTCGCGCGCGAGCACGCGGAGATCGTGGCGGCTCGCACCGATTGGGAGTCGCACAACACCGAGCGTTTCGGTGATATCGCCGGCCATACTCCGGACCAGCGGATTCCGGCGCCGCCGATGCCCGGTGGGCAGCTGCGGCCCCGTGCCCGGCGACCATACGGCAACTGATCCGCCGATCAGCGCTTGCCTGGAGTCCACTCCAGGTGGATAACGTTGTCCTCGTTCGACGAGAGGATATCGGGCGCCACACAAAAAGCCTTGTGGCGCAATTTATTTCGGCAAGGAGAGTAGTCGGCGTGAGTATCACCGAACCCGGCCCGGACGTCACCGACCCGGCTCGGGAACTCCCCCGGCATTCGATCGGGGCGGCGGCCCGGCACTGCGGTCTGAGCCAGGACACGCTGCGCTGGTACGAGCGCATCGGCCTGCTCGCCCATATCGGCCGCGACCACACCGGCAAACGCCGGTTCAGTGACCGCGACCTGGACTGGCTGACGCTGATCACCCGGTTGCGCACCACCGGTATGACGGTGGCGGACATGATCAGGTACGCCGAACTCGTCCGCGCCGGCGCGAGCACGATTCCCGAACGGCTCGCGATGTTCCGCAAGACCCGCGCCGATGTCCTCGACCGTATCGCCGAACTCGAACAGACCGTGGCGGTGCTGGATCACAAGATCTCGCTCTACGAGCAGCACGTCCCCGGCGACGCCGCCCGGTCACCCGACAACGCAGCATCGTGAAGGGATACCCGAGATCATGGCCGAAGTACTGCCGACCGCTCCGCTGGGCACCACCGGGATCCGGGTGGGTGTCCAGGGGCTGGGCTGTATGGGAATGAGCGAGTTCTACGGCCCCACCGACCGCGCGGAATCCCGCGCGACCCTGGATCGCGCCCTCGAACTCGGCATCACCCTGTTCGACACCGCCGATATCTACGGCTCCGGTGACAACGAGGAGTTCCTGAGCGATTTCGTCCGCGCCAACCGGGACCGGATCGTGCTGGCCACCAAATTCGCGATCGTCCGCAAGGCCGACGACCCGCACTACCGCGGTATCGACAACTCACCGGACTACATCCGCCGGGCCGTCGACGCCAGCCTGCGCCGCCTCGGTACCGACACCATCGACCTCTACTACATGCACCGGCGCGCTCCCGAGGTACCGATCGAGGACAGTGTGGGCGCCATGGCCGAGCTGGTGCGCGCGGGCAAGGTGCGCGCGCTCGGCCTGTCCGAGGTCACCGGGGCGGAACTGCGCGCCGCGCACGCGGTCCATCCGATCGCGGCGGTGCAGTCGGAGTGGTCGCTGTTCTCCCGCGACGTCGAGCGCACGGCGGTACCCGCCGCCGCCGAACTGGGTGTCACATTCGTGCCCTATTCACCGCTGGGCCGCGGTTTCCTCACCGGAGCCCTGCCCGGCACCGACGAGCTGAGCGAGAGCGATTTCCGGCGGCATATGCCGCGTTTCACGGGCGACAACGCGGCACACAACGCCGCCCTCCTCGCCCCGCTGCACGCGATCGCCGAAGCGCGCGAACTCACGCCCGCCCAGATCGCGCTGGCCTGGGTGCAGTCGCGGGGACAGGTCCACGGGCTGCCGGTGGTGCCCATTCCCGGCACCCGCCGCCGGACCCGGCTCGCGGAGAACGCCGCCGCGGCCGCGGTCACCCTGACCGCGGCCGAACTGGACCGGCTGGAACCGATCGCCGGCCAGGTGGCCGGACCGCGCTACGCGGATATGTCGTTCACCTCGGCGGGCCGCGAGTAGGGCGGCCACTCCGGCGCGTTCAGCCGCTGGGTGCCGATGACGCGCAGCAGTTCCATCTTCTCCGCGGCATCGGTACCCGGCAGCGGCCAGTAGATGAGCAATCGCTGGGTGGCGTTCGGTGTCAGCATGGTCTCGCAGAACATATCGATCACCTCGAGCTCGGGGTGCACCGCGCTCTTGGTGTCGGAGTGCCGGACCGCCACCTCGTGCTCGTTCCAGAGCCGTTCGAACTCCGGACTGTTCGCCCGCAGCGCACCGATGAACTCGATGACGTCCGGGTCCTTCGGCCGACGTGCGGCGGTGGCCCGCAGGTCGGCCACCTGCCGGCGCGCGAGCCCGTCGGTATCGCGCAGCGGAGCGATCGCCCGGGCCTCCGGTTCGGTGAATCACCGCCAGGCATAGAACCGGTTCCAGCCCCGCTGTTCGGCCTGGTCACCGAAGAGCAGGGTGTGCATCCGGTTCTGCACCAGGCATTGGCCGAGGTCGGTGATGACCACGGCCGGGATATCGTCCAGTTTCGCGAGCACATGCATCAGCCCGGGGCCGACATGTTTGTCCGTCCGGCTGCCGCCGGGCGGCGCGTGTTCGCACAGGAGATAGATGTGATCACGTTCGTCGGCGGTGCAGCGCAGCGCACGGGTCAGGGCGGCGAGCACCTGGGTCGACGGCCGGGGCCCGCGCGCCTGTTCCAGCCGCGTGTAGTAGTCGGTGGAGATGCCGGCCGAGCGCTGAACCGGGCCTCCGCGAGCTGTCAACAGGCCACGGTGAACATTTCGTAGCTGTGCCCTTCCGGCGAGCGGACATACACGCCGCGACCGCCGCCCAGGTGGTTGATATCCCGGTCCCAGCCGCTCCCGGGACCCGACCCGTACTCGACGGCGGGCCATTGCGCCAGCCGTCGCAGGACGGCGTCGAAGGTGGCCTCGTCGACCAGGAAGCCGTAGTGGCCCGGCTCGACGCGACCGCGGTCGTCGAAATCGAACGTCAGCTGCTCGTTCACCCGCACCGGCACGAACGGGCCGGCCGGGTCGCCCACCGCCAACCCCATGAGCTCGGCGAAGAATGTCGCCCCCGCCACGCGATCCGGCACAGACACGATGGTGTGGTCGAGCACGATGCGCGGGGTGTTACTCGGGTCGAACATGGACCCCTCCTCTCGATTACATGCGTTACACATATAAAGTACATGCGTGTCGCATAGAAATTTTCGAAGAGGATAGATTGGTCCATATGAGCGGCAGCTCCTCCCCCGCGGACGGCGGGCCCGCCCTGTTCCGCCTGGTTCGGTTCTGGTCCCGGCGCTGGATACAGCGCGGCGCCGGGGGGCAGAGCGCGGAGCTGGGCAACGCTCAGCACGTCCAGGTCGTGGAGGCGGTGGCAGGTGCCGCCGACGCCCCCGACGAGGCGACCATCACCGCGGTCGCCCACCAGCTCGGTCTCGATCATTCCGGAGCCAGCCGGATGGTCCGCGACGCCACCACCGCCGGTTACCTCTCACGCCGCGAATCCGACCTGGACCGGCGCCGCACCGCCCTGCACCTCACCCCGGCAGGTACCCGCCTGCTGGCCGACGCGCACGAGTGGCAACGGCAGGTATTCGACCGGCTCACCGACGACTGGTCCCCCGCCGACCGCCGCCGGTTCGCCGGCTACCTCCAGCGGCTGGCCGACGAACTACCGCACAACCAGTGAGAACCGCTCGGACGGCGGTCCCGGATCACCACCGGTAGTCGAGGAACTTCCCGTCGAAGGTGATGACCACGCGATCGCCGTCGGGGTCGGGACGGCGGGCGAAGTCGACCTTGAAGTTGATGGCGCTCATGATCCCGTCGCCGAACTCCTCGTGGATGAGTTCCTTCAACGCGGGCCCGTACACCGAGAGCGCCTCCACGAAGCGATAGATCGTGGGATCGCTCATCAGCGCCCGGATCGGCGCCGCGGGCCGGCTGCAACGCCAGGCTTTCGGCCACCGAATCGTCCAGCCCGAGCAAGCCGCAGACCTTGCCCGCCTGCTCCGCCGTCATCGGATGCTGCCCGAGCAACGCCGCGGTCGTCCAGACCAGCGGAGCACCGAGAGCGTCGGCGATATCGGCCCAGGACAACCCCTGGCGGATACGGGCGGCGACAACGAGGTCGGCGGCGATGCGCTTGCTCATGATCGGTTCCATACGAGACTCCTGGCATCGGGAAACATCGAAAGCCTCCCACCGCCGAACGCGCCGAACCGAATCGGTATCACAATGTTTACTTCCGAGACATCATGATCGGCGTGGCCGTCCCACGAGGTCACACGCGGCGCACATACCGTCGTGAAAGAAATGATCGACGCCGGCGAAGCGAAGGCATTCATGTCCACGCGCGATACCGTGATCCGCGCCTATATGGCCGGGGCGATCCTGGCGCTCGCCGCGGCTTTCGCGGTCACCATCACGGTGCAGACCGGTCAGGCGCTACTCGGGGCAGTTCTGTTCCCGGTGGGTTTCTGCATGCTCTACCTACTCGGGTTCGACCTGCTCACCGGCGTGTTCACCCTCGTACCGCTGGCCTGGCCGGACCGGCGGCCCGGGGTGACCTGGCGAGCCCTGCTGCGCAACTGGGGTCTGGTGTTCACCGGCAACTTCCTCGGCGCGTTCACCGTCGCGGTCATGATGGCGGTCATCGTGACCATGGGCTTCTCGATGGACCCCAATGAAGTCGGGCAGAAACTCGGTGAAATCGGCGTCTCGCGCACAGCCGGTTACGCCGATCACGGTGCCGCGGGAATGCTCACCCTCTTCATTCGCGGTGTGCTCTGCAATTGGATGGTCTCCACCGGTGTGGTCGCGACGATGAATTCGACTTCGGTGTCCGGGAAGGTCATCGCCATGTGGATGCCCATCATGTTGTTCTTCTACATGGGATTCGAACATTCGATCGTCAATATGTTCCTCTTCCCGTCCGGCCTGCTACTCGGTGGCGATTTCTCGACCGGCGACTATCTGATCTGGAACGAGACCCCCACGGTGATCGGCAATCTGGTGGGCGGCCCGGCCTTCGTCGGCCTGACGCTCTATGCGACCCATGCGCGCACAGCCACGCCGCGGCCCCGCCCGGCCGGGCCGGGCACCGGAACCGGATCCGTCCCGGCCCCGCGCGATGCGGATACTCAGGCGCCGGCCGTGGCGAAGGCGGATGCGGGCGACCGGGTCGCTTCGGCAGCCCAGTAATCGGTGTCGACGGCCGCGTTCTGCGCGGCGAAGAAGCGACGGCGACTCTCGTCGTCGGCCGGGTTGACCACAAAAGCGGTCATCGCGGTGGAGACCTGCTGCGCGTGTTCGTCGCCGATCCAGCGCAGGATCCGGACCGCGTCCTCCTCGGAGTACTCGGCCGTCTCCTCGCCGGTCGCGACCTTCTGGATCCGGTTGAGCTTCGCCCGGGTCGGCGCGGACAGATACTCTTCGCCGGCCCGGCGCGCCAAGCCCTGCAATTCGACGCCCTCCCGTCCGAGAGAGTAGGCGAGGACAGCCCGCTCCAGCTCCGCATGGGCCGCCGGGGTGTTCATCGCCGCGGCGTAATTCGAGGCCGCGACGACTTCGGCCAGATTCTTGTCGGCCAGCGACGCATCGGCCCCGTGTTGCACCACATAGCCGCGCGCTTCCACCGCGCGCTGGATCATATCCTCGTCGGTGAATCCGGCACCGCGCAGCGAAGCGGCGACCTGCCCGAGGAATCCGCCACCGCCGACGAGTACACCGTCGACCGCGGCGGCCGCTCCCCGCGCCGTGTTCACCCCACCCCGGCCGGCCGTACTGGCGACAGCCGTCGCGTCCCGGGCAGCGTGTGAGAGGTGCAGTCGATCGAGGAAGGCGTGCGTGAACAGACCGTCCGGGCCACCGATCTTCTCACCGTTCCATCGCATGTTCCACGCGGCCCACTGGTCGAGCATGGCGCTCTGCCGTTTCCGCGAATGCGGTTCCAGCGGCGCGACCCGGCCGAACAGCCACGCCGCTGCCGGAGTGCTGTTCAATGTGCCGAGTGCGGCGGCCCCGGCGATCAACCCGAGGCCCGGAACGCCGGAGTTCGCGACTCCGCTGGAACCCATACCGAGTGCCGAACCGCCGCCGGCACCGCCCGCACCACCACCCGGCGCCTGCTGCAGAGCAAGAGAGAATCGGTTGACGATCCACTCGTTGCCCTGGCGCAGGGCGGCGGAGAACCGCCGGAACTGCAGCAGACCGACGATTTCCACCACCGCGCCGAGGATCAGGACCAAGGTCGCCTGACCGCGCGCCTGGTCGAACAGGTTGCCGAGGAACAGGATGTACAAACCCAGATAGATGACGTACGCCGCCATCACCACGGCACCGTAGAAGCTGTCCACGAGATTGCGGACCAGAAAAGTCTGCGTGGGGCCGTAGACGAAACCGCCCGCCGCGAAACCGAAGATCGCCGCGAAACCATGAAAGATCGAATCGAGAGCGGACCAGATGATCTTGACCGAAAGGTAGGTCCCGAACGCGAGCAGGATACCGGCGCAGATCAGCACGACCAGCCCCGAACCCGCCTGCCCCATGGTCGGATTCAGCGCCGCCTGCTGCGCCGCCAGATCACCGCAGGCACGCAGCCCGGCCACCAGGGCCGAATCCGAACCCGACTGCATTCCGGCCGACCAGACGGCCGCGCATCCCGGCCGGTCGTCGATCACATGCCCGAAGTTCCACACCTGGACCTGACGCCGGGCGAAATTATCGGCCAGGTTCGCCTGCATCGTCGCGACCAGTCCGGCGGGGTCGTTGTGCGTATGCCCGGTGAGCCCGGCAGCGACCGCGATACCGAGGTCACGCCCCTGCGACATCAGCCCGTGCGAAGAGAGGACGTCTTCGAGCGGTTGGGCCATGAAGGCCGGACCGATCACAGCGACCCCGACCATCGTCACCGCCTGGGTGGCGGCCCGCGCGTGGTGGCCGCGCAATACGAACCACGCCACGATGAACGCGCCGAGAGACGCCGCGACGAGGAGCATCATCGGGATACCGAGCTGGGTGTGCAGGCTACGGGCGACTCCGGACAGCGCGTCCCCGAACGGATCGAGCCAGTGGAAACTCATTGTGTAACCGATCACCCAGATCGCACCCGTCACGATGACGATATAGCCGGCGAATTCGAGCCCGAGCACTATCGAGATGGCCGTCTCCAGCGGCTCGAACAGACTCCCGTGTGTGGTGACGAACCGATAGTGGGTCAATTCGATGCCGCTGGAGTCGCGGATGTTCATCCAGTTCAGTGCCGGAAAACCGGCAGACGCCACCGATTCGGAATCACCGGTGGCGGCCGGTGCGGCCGCTCCGAGCATTGCGGGGAGCACGAACAGGACCGTGCCGATCACCGCGAGCCGCCGGAACCATCGGCGGCGCCGCGCCGGCTTCGTGACCTCCGCGCTGCCGCTCTCCTGACGCGCCGAACGTACCCGAATACCGCGCGCAAGCCGGTTGATTCGCATTGTCATGAGCCCTCCGGCGGTCGTCGGTTCGGCAACTGTTCGACGACTCCGGCAGACAGTGCACTGCAACGCTATTCATCACTGTTCGGACGAACGACGTTTGTACGCAATGTGATCGAAATGCCCAATTCATATTCCCACTGCTGAACCGACCCGGCTCGGCGGCTCGGCGGCTCGGCGGCTCGGCGGCTCGGCGGCTCGGCGGCCCTAGCGAAACCCAGCCCGCTCCCGCCAGGGACCGGGCCGAGGTTCCGGCAGCGACCGGCGACCGCCAGCAGTACCACGGCGACCCCGAGGCGCGGCTGCGCGAAACCACGACCGCCACCACCGAGATCGCGCGGAAGTTCCCCGACGGCGCGCCCGGATCGAGGCGGCGGCCGGCACCGGATACAACGCCGCACCCGATAGAAGCTTCGAATTCGGCGTGGCCGCGCTGCTCGAAGGACTGCAGAAAAGCCTTCCGGACCGAGCCGGCGGATAGCCCGGCCCGGAACGCGTTTCGGCCCCGCACCGAAACGGTGCGGGGCCGAACGCTGTTGCTACCTACCGATTACCGGTAGTCGCTGAAACCGTAATCGTCCAGCGGGACCGCGGCACCGGTGGTGGCACCGAAGCCCTCCGGGCTGTAGTAGGTGTCGTCGTAGGACGGCACCGCGTACGCCGCGGCACGCGCTTCCTCGGTCGGCTGAACCTGGATATTGCGGTACCGGTTGATACCGGTACCGGCCGGGATCAGCTTACCGATGATCACGTTCTCCTTGAGGCCGATGAGCCGGTCGGAGCGGCAGTTGATCGCCGCGTCCGTCAGGACTCGGGTGGTCTCCTGGAAGGACGCCGCCGACAGCCACGAATCGGTGGCCAGCGACGCCTTGGTGATACCCATCAGCACTGGACGACCCGCCGCGGGCTCGTTGCCTTCGGCGACCACGCGACGGTTGGATGCCTCGAACTCCGAACGCTCGGTCAGCGAACCGGGAAGGAACTCGGTGGCACCCGAATCGATGATCGTCACCCGGCGCAGCATCTGGCGGACGATGACCTCGATGTGCTTGTCGTGGATGGACACACCCTGGCTCCGGTAGACCTCCTGGACCTCGTGGACCAGGTGGATCTGAACCTGCCGGGGGCCCATCACGCGCAGCACCTCGTGCGGATCCGCCGCGCCCTCCAGCAACTGCTGGCCGACCTCGACGTGATCGCCGTCGGAGAGCAGCCGCTCGGTGCCGTCCTCGTGCTTGAACACGCGCAGCCGCTGACGCTTGGACAGCTTGTCGTAGACCACATCGTCCCCGCCGTCGTCGGGAATGATGGTGATCTTGTAGAAGCGGTCGTCGTCCTCCAGCCGCACCCGGCCCGAGACCTCCGCGATCGGCGCCTTGCCCTTGGGCACCCGAGCCTCGAAGAGCTCCTGCACACGGGGCAGACCGCCGGTGATGTCGTCACCCGCGACACCACCCTGGTGGAAGGTACGCATGGTCAGCTGGGTACCGGGCTCACCGATGGACTGCGCGGCGACGATACCGACGGCCTCGCCGATATCGACGAGCTTGCCGGTGGCCATCGAGCGGCCGTAGCAGGTCGCGCAGACTCCGGTACCGGTGGTGCAGGTCAGCACGGAGCGGACCTTCACCTCGGTGATACCGGCGTCCAGCAGCGCCTCGATCGCCGGATCGCCCAGGTCCGCGCCCTTGGTGACCACGACGTTGCCGCTCTGGTCGAGCGCGTCGGCGGCCAGGGTGCGGGCGTAGGCCGAGGTCTCCACGTGCGGGTCACGGATGAGCAGGCCGTCGGGCTGCTTCTCCGCGATGTGCACGATGATCCCGCGTTCGGTGCCGCAGTCGTGCTCGCGCACGATCACATCCTGCGAGACGTCGACCAGACGACGGGTCAGGTAACCCGAGTCGGCGGTACGCAGCGCGGTGTCGGCCAGACCCTTACGAGCACCGTGGGTGTTGATGAAGTACTCCAGCACCGTCAGGCCCTCACGGAAGGAGGACTTGATCGGCCGCGGGATGAACTCACCCTTCGGGTTCGTCACCAGGCCCTTCATACCGGCGAGGGTACGGGTCTGGGTGAAGTTACCCGTGGCGCCCGAATCGACGATCGTGATGATCGGGTTGTCGGCCGGGTAGTGCGCGCGCAGCGCCCTACCGACCTCTTCGGTCGCTTCCTGCCAGATCTTGACCAGGGCGTTGTTGCGCTCCTGGTGATCGAGCGCACCACGCTGGTACTTCTTCTCGATCTGATCGGACTGCGCCTCGTAGCGCTCCATGATCTCGGCCTTCTCCGGCGGAACGAGCACGTCCGACATGGAGACGGTGACACCCGAACGCGTGGCCCAGTAGAAGCCGGCGTCCTTGAGCTTGTCGACGGTCTGCGCGACCACGATCATCGGGTAGCGCTCGGCGAGATCGTTGATGATCGTCGCCTGCCGCTTCTTCGGCATCGGCTCGTTGATGAACGCGTAGTCACCGGGGAGCAGTTCGTTGAACAGCACCCGGCCCAGAGTGGTCTGGGTGGTCCACGCGTCACCGCGCCGCCAGCCCTCCGGGAACAGCTCCGCCTCGACATCGCGCGGCGGACGCTGATCGGTCAGCCGCACCTTGATGGTCGACCGCACGGTGAGCTCACCGCGGTCCACCGCCATCTGCGCTTCGGCCGGCGAGGAGTACACGCCCTGCTCCGGACCGTCACCATTGGCGGGCCGGTACTCGCCCTTGGCGCCTTCGTCGAGCCGGGTCAGGTAGTACAGACCCGTCACCATGTCCAGACGCGGCATGGCCAGCGGGCGACCCGACGCCGGGGACAGGATGTTGTTCGAGGACAGCATCAGGATGCGGGCCTCGGCCTGCGCCTCCGCCGACAGCGGCAGGTGCACGGCCATCTGGTCACCGTCGAAGTCGGCGTTGAACGCCTCACAGACCAGCGGGTGCAGCTGGATGGCCTTACCCTCGACCAGCTGCGGCTCGAAGGCCTGGATACCCAGGCGGTGCAGGGTGGGCGCACGGTTCAGCAGTACCGGGTGCTCGGCGATGACCTCTTCGAGGACATCCCACACCTGCGGCCGCTGCCGCTCGACCATCCGCTTGGCGGATTTGATGTTCTGCGCGTGGTTCAGGTCGACCAGCCGCTTCATCACGAACGGCTTGAACAGCTCCAGCGCCATCAGCTTGGGCAGACCGCACTGGTGCAGTTTCAGCTGCGGGCCGACGACGATGACCGAACGACCGGAGTAGTCGACACGCTTACCGAGCAGGTTCTGCCGGAAACGACCCTGCTTACCCTTGAGCAGATCGCTCAGGGACTTCAGCGGGCGGTTACCCGGACCGGTGACCGGCCGGCCGCGACGGCCGTTGTCGAACAGCGCGTCGACGGACTCCTGCAGCATCCGCTTCTCGTTGTTCACGATGATCTCGGGGGCACCGAGGTCGATCAGTCGCTTGAGGCGGTTGTTGCGGTTGATGACGCGACGGTAGAGGTCGTTCAGGTCGGAGGTGGCGAAGCGGCCACCGTCGAGCTGGACCATCGGCCGCAGCTCCGGCGGGATCACCGGAACGGCGTCGAGCACCATGCCCATCGGTGAGTTGCCGTTGGTCTGGAACGCCGCGACGACCTTGAGCCGCTTGAGCGCGCGCAGCTTCTTCTGGCCCTTACCGCTGCGGATTGTTTCGCGCAGGTTCTCGGCCTCGGCCTCGATATCGAAGTTCTCCATCAGCTTCTGGATGGACTCCGCGCCCATCGCACCGGTGAAGTACTCGCCGTAGCGGTCGGTGATCTCGCGGTAGAGCACCTCGTCCACGATCAGCTGCTTGGGGGCCAGCTTGGTGAAGGTGGTCCAGATCTCATCGAGCCGGTCCAGCTCACGCTGGGCACGGTCGCGGAGCTGCTTCATCTCGCGCTCGCCGCCGTCCTTGACCTTGCGGCGCACATCGGACTTCGCGCCCTCGGCCTCGAGCTCGGCCAGATCGGCCTCGAGCTTCTGGGCGCGGGCCTCGAGGTCGGCGTCACGCTGATCGGCGACGGTCTTCTTCTCGACCTCCATCTCGGCCTCGAGAGTCGACAGCTCGTTGTGCCGCATCTCGTCGTCGACGGCGGTGATGACGTAGGCGGCGAAGTAGATGATCTTTTCCAGATCCTTCGGCGCCAGGTCGAGCAGGTAGCCGAGGCGGCTCGGCACACCCTTGAAGTACCAGATGTGGGTGACCGGGGCGGCCAGCTCGATATGGCCCATCCGCTCACGGCGCACCTTCGCGCGGGTCACCTCGACGCCACAGCGTTCACAGATGATGCCCTTGAAGCGGACGCGCTTGTACTTACCGCAGTAGCACTCCCAGTCCCGGGTGGGACCGAAGATCTTCTCGCAGAACAAGCCGTCCTTCTCCGGCTTGAGCGTGCGGTAGTTGATGGTCTCCGGCTTCTTCACCTCGCCGTAGGACCACTGGCGGATGTCGTCGGCGGTGGCCAGGCCGATCCGGAGTTCATCGAAGAAGTTGACGTCTAGCACGTAACTTCCTTTCCCCTGTGCGGGTCGAATACGAGCAAAAGTTCTCTATTGGATTCGAACGCGGTGGCCGGATGCCGTGCCGTAATTCGTCACGGCACCCGGCCAACGCCCTAGTTCGCCAGATCGTCGACGGTGGCCGCTTCGTTCCTGGACAGGTTGATGCCCAGGTTGGCCGCCGCCCGTTCGAGATCCTCGTCGTCGCCGTCGCGCATCTCGATCGCGGCGCCGTCCGAGGACAGCACCTCGACATTGAGGCACAGGGACTGGAGTTCCTTGAGCAGAACCTTGAACGATTCCGGGATGCCCGGCTCCGGAATGTTCTCGCCCTT
>NZ_JBKOOL010000130.1:0-16169 GCF_046764065.1 Nocardia sp. NPDC002869 | reverse complement strand
GACGGCGACGCCCTTGGGTACACCGGTGGAGCCGGAGGTGAAGATGATGTAGGCGGTGTCGGTGGCGCGCAGTGGTGCGCGCCGGTCGTCGTCGGTGACGGGGTCGCCGGACAGGGTGTCGATCTGCGCGGCGACGGTGTCCTCGTCGAGGACGAGCCAGTTCACGGAGTCCGGGAGGTCGGGGCGTGCCGCCGCGACCGTGACGCCGAGTGCGGCGCCGGAGTCGGACACCATCTGTTCGATGCGGCTCGCCGGGTAGCGGGGGTCGACGGGCACATAGGTGGCGCCGGATTTCACGACCGCCCACCAGGTGATCACCGAGGCCGCGGACCGGGTGGCGGCGACGAGTACCGGGTTCTCCGGTCCGGCGCCGTGCCGGAGGAGGGCGCGGGCCAGCCGGTTCGATCGGATGTCGAGTTCGGTGTAGGTGAGTGCGGTGTCGCCGGCGACGAGTGCGAGACCGTCGCCGTTGTCGCGGACGGCGGTGGCGAACGCATCCGGTAGCAGGGCGGGTGCGCCTTCGAGGCGCGGTCCGACCCGGGAGACGAGCGCGGTGTGTTCGTCGGTGTCCAGCCAGTCGATATCACCGACCTGTGTCGCCGGATCGTCGGCGACTGCTTCCAGGACCCGGATCAGTCGCTGGGCGAACCCGGCCACCGTCGACTCGTCGAACAGGTCGCGGGCGAACACCAGCATGCCGGAGATGCCCTGCGCCGCGCCGCCTCTGCCGTAGTTGTCGGAGACGACGAGTTGCAGGTCGAACTGGCACATACCGGTGTCGACGTCGGCGCGGGACACGGTGACGTCGGGCAGCACCAC
The DNA here is from genome assembly GCF_046764065.1 of Nocardia sp. NPDC002869. Taxonomy (NCBI): domain Bacteria; kingdom Bacillati; phylum Actinomycetota; class Actinomycetes; order Mycobacteriales; family Nocardiaceae; genus Nocardia; species Nocardia sp. NPDC002869. The sequence goes on along the minus strand of NZ_JBKOOL010000130.1, from coordinate 15,350 downwards.
ATCGACCGACGACAGGTTCTGGAACGCCAGCGCGATCTGGAACAGTGGATGCCGGTCGGCGGAGCGTTCCGGTTTCAGTTCTTCCACGACCCGTTCGAACGGTACGTCGGCGTGTTCGAAGGCCTGCAGGTCGGTTTCTTTCGTGCGCGTCAGCAGGTCGGCGAAGGGCTCGCCGGGGTGGATGGGGGTGCGCAGGACCAGGGTGTTGACGAACATGCCGACGAGGTCGTCGAGTCCGGGTTCGCCGCGGCCGGCGACGGGGGTGCCGATGACCACGTCGTCGCTGCTGCTCAGCCGGCCCAGTACCGCCGCGAGGGCGGCGTGCAGGACCATGAACAGGGAGGTGCCGTGGGAGCGGGCCAGTTCGGTCAGTTTGCTGTGCAGGTCGGCGCCGATATCGAGCGGGACGCGACCACCGGCCAGGGACGCGACGGCGGGGCGGGGCCGGTCGGCCGGGAGGTCGAGGCGGTCGGGTGCGCCGGCCAGTGTGGTGCGCCAGTACTCCAGTTGCGCCGACATGAGCGAGGCGGGGTCCTGCGCGGAGCCCAGGGCCCGGCGCTGCCACAGGGCGAAGTCGGCGTACTGCACCGGCAGGGGTTCCCACAGCGGCGGGTGCCCGGCGGTGCGGGCGGCGTAGGCGCGCATGACGTCGCGGGCCAGCGGGCCCATGGACTGGCCGTCGCCGGCGATATGGTGCACCACCAGGACCAGCAGGTATTCCGTGGTGCGCCCCGCGGTGTCGAGGGCGAACAGTTCGACGCGCAGCGGCACCTGCACGGTGACGTCGAAGCCGCGGCGCATGAATTCGCCGACCACGTCGGGGATTACGGACGGGGCGACGTGTACGGGGTCGAGGGTGATCTCGGGTTCGTCGAGGATCACCTGTTCGGGTTCGCCGGCGGTCTCGGGGTAGATGGTGCGCAGTACTTCGTGGCGTCCGGCGACGTCGCGCAGTGCGGTGGCGAGGGCTTCGGTATCCAGGTCGCCGGTCAGCCGCAGCATCACCGGGATGTTGTAGGCGGCGGAGTCGGGTTCGAAGCGGTTGAGGAACCACATCCGCTGCTGTGCCAGCGACAGCGGGACGGGGTCGGGGCGCGCTCCGGCGGTGAGGGGTACCCGGTCGCCGCCGGTGAGGTTTTCCGCGTGGGCGGCGAGACCGGCGACGGTGGGTGCTTCGAACATCGACCGCACCGGAACCCGCACGTTCAGGGTGGCTCCGACGCGCGCCACGACCAGTGAGGCACTGAGCGAGTCGCCGCCGAGTTCGAAGAAGTTGTCGTCGGCGCCCACCCGGGTGATGCCGAGCACATGGCGGAAGGCTTCGGCGACCACGTTTTCCACCGGTGTCGACGGCGCCCGGTACTCGTGGGTGGCGAAAACCGGTTCCGGGAGCCGGGCGCGGTCCAGTTTCCCGCTGGAGTTCAGTGGGAGTTCGTCGAGGACGAGGACCGCGGCGGGCACCATATAGGCAGGGAGGGCTTCGGTCAGGGCGGCGGCCAGTTCGGTACCGGAGACGGTGTGGCCGGGCGCGGGCACCACATAGGACACGAGCACTGCCGGCCGGTCTTCGGTGCGGCGCGGCACGGTCACCGTGAACGCCACATCCGGGCGCGCGCCGAGGACGGCGTCGATCTCGCCCAGTTCGACCCGGTTGCCGCGGATCTTGACCTGGAAATCATTGCGTCCCACGAATTCCAGGTCGTCGGTGTCGGTGCGGCGCACGATATCCCCGGTGCGGTACATGCGGTGGCCGGGTTCGCCGAACGGGCAGGCCACGAAGCGGGAGGCGCTCAGCCCGGCGCGGCCGATATAGGCGTCGGCCAGGCCGTCTCCGAACAGGTACAGTTCGCCCGCGACCCCGGCCGGTACCGGCCGCAGCCACGTGTCGAGGACCACGGCCGCGACCGGTCCGACCGGCCCGCCGATGGTGATCGGTTCGCCGGGGGTGAGCGCGGCGTTCGCGGTGGCCCAGATCGTGGTCTCGCTGGGGCCGTAGAGGTTGACCATGGCGCGGTCGGGTGCCCACCGCTCGACCAGTTCGGGGCCGACCGGTTCCCCGGCGCTGGCGAGCACCCGCAGCTCGCCGAGGCCGTCGTGCGGGAGGGTCGCCAGCGCGGAGGGGGTCAGGAGGGTGTGGGTGATGTGTTCGCGCCGCATCAGGGCGGCCAGTTCCGGTCCGCCGTACACATCCGGTGGCGCGATGACCAGCCGGCCGCCGGAGCCGTGCGCCATCAGCAGTTCGTACACCGAGGCGTCGAAGTTGGGCGAGGCGACCTGCAGGACGGTGGCGGCGGGGCCGACACCGAGTATCCGGCGTTGCGCCGCCACCACATCGGGGAGGGCGCGGTGGGCGACCAGAACCCCCTTGGGGGTGCCGGTGGACCCGGAGGTGTAGATCACGTACGCCGGATGCGCCGGATGGATCGGGCCGCCGCGGTCGGCGTCGGTGACCGGCGCGGACAGTGCCGGATCGGTGCCGGCGGCCGCCGTTTCGGTGTCCACGATCAGCCAGTCGACATTGTCGGGCAGCAGCGGCCGGGAGGCGGCGTCGGTGACACCCAGGGTGACGCCGGAGTCCGACAGCAGGAATTCGATGCGGTCGGCGGGCAGGTTCGGGTCCATCGGCAGGAACGCGGCGCCCGCTTTGGTGGCGGCCCACACGGTGACGATCGCGTCGAGGGAGCGGGGCAGCGCGGCCGCGACCAGGGTGCCCGGGCGGCCGCCGCGGCGCAGCAGTAGCCGGGCGAGTTGGTTCGCGCGGGCGTCGAGCTGCCGGTAGGTCAGGGCGACCGGACCGGAGGTGACCGCGATGGCGTCGGGGTCGGCGGCCACGGTGGCGGCGAGCAGGCCACCGAGGGTGCTCCCGGGGAGGTGCCGTGTGCGGGGGGCGGGCAGGACCGGATTCTGCCGGTCGCGCAGGGCGAGTTCGCCGAGCCGGGTGGCGGGGTCGTGGGCGATGCGCTGCAGCAGTTCGACGAAACGGTCGAGGATGCTGTGTGCCTGGGCGGTGTCGAAGGCGTCGTCGAGGAACCGCAGGGTGATGTGCAGGCTCTGCCGGGTCTCGTGCTCGGCCTGTTGCGGGGCGACGACCAGGCTCAGCGGGTACGGGGTGGCGTCGACGCCGGTGATCTCGTCCACGCGCAGGCCCGCGGAGTCGACGAGTTGCTGCAGGGCCGGGCGGTCGACGGGGAAGGACTGGAAGGCGATCGCGGTATCGAACAGTTCGGTCGTGCCGGCGCTGCGGTGGATATCGGGGAGCCCGACATAGTGGTGGTCGAGCATGCGGGCGTGCTGGGCCTGCAGCTGTGTCAGCAGTTCCCGCAGTGAGGCCGCCGGGTCGAGCTGGACTCGGACGGGGATCGTGTTGAGGAACATGCCCAGTGTCTGATCGACGCCGGGCAGTTCGGGTGGGCGTCCCGACACCGCGGAACCGAAGATCACGTCGGTTTCGCCGACGAGGGTGCGCAGGTTCAGCGCCCACGCGGCGGCGACGGCCGTGTTGACGGTGACGGCGGTGTCGGCGGCCACGGCGCGCAGGCGCGCGAGCTGGTCGGCCGGTAGTTCGGCGGTGACCTCGGCGGCTGTGGCGTCGGTCGGGCCGGTTCCGCGGGCGACGCGGGTGGGCGAGTCCACGTCCGCGTAGGCCTGCGCCCAGGCGGCTTTGGAGGCGGTGAGGTCTTGGCGGGTGAGCCAGGTCAGGTAGTCGCGGTAGGAGGGGGCGGCGCCGGCGGCACCGATGTGTTCGGGTGCGCCGTAATAGTCGAGTAGTTCTCTGAGCAGCAGCGGCATCGACCAGCCGTCCAGGATCACATGGTGGTTGGTGATCAGCAGCCGGGCCGCTCCGGATTCGGCGCGGATGAGGGTGAAGCGGATCAGCGGCGGGGCCGACAGGTCGAACCCGGCGGCCGCGTCGGCGGTGGCGATCCGGTCCCATTCGGCGGTGAGGTCGTCGCCGCGGACCGCGAGGTCGACCTCCTGATACCGGACTTCGGCGTGGTCGAGCACGATCTGGCACGGTCCGGCGGCGGTTTCCGCGAACGCGGCGCGCAGAATGTCGTGCCGGTCGACCACCGCCTGCGCGGCCTGCCGCAGGCGTTCACCGTCGACGCTGCCGGTGAAGCCGATCACCGTCTGCACGGTGTAGTTGTCGCCGGCGTCGGGATCGAAGGTGGAGTGGAAGTGGATCCCGGATTGCATGGGCGACAGCGGCCATACATCGGCCAGGGTGTCGTAGCGCTGTTCCAGGTGCTCGATATCGGATCGGTTGAGGGTGACGAGCGGGAAGTCCGCCGGCCGGTAGGCGCGGTCCTCGATACGGTGCGCGCCGCGGGGCAGGTCCTCGACGGTCACGGCGTCGGTGTCGTGGCGGGCCATGGCGGCGAGGGCGGCGACGGTTTTGCCCTCGAATACATCGCGTGGGGTGAGGGTCAGCCCGGCCGCGCGTGCCAGCGCCACCAGCCGCATGGAGACGATGCTGTCGCCGCCGAGGGCGAAGAAGTTGCTGTCGGCGGAGACGGTGTCGAGGTGCAGGACTTCGGTGAACAGTTGCGCCATGACCTGTTCGGCAGGCGTGGACGGCGGCCGGCCCGGTGTTTCCTCGGCGCGGAACGCGTGCTCGCGCAGCGCCCTGCGATCGATCTTGCCGACCGGGGTCAGGGGCATCGCGTCGAGTTCCACGATCGCGGCGGGGTTCATGTAGGGGGCGAGCGAACCGGCGAGGTCGTCGCGCAGTGCCGCCACATCCAGGGTGGTTCCGGGGGCGGGTACGACATAGGACACCAGGACCGGCTCGCCGGCCGGGCCGTCCTGGGCGACGGTGGCCGTCCGAGCCACGGCGGGGTGCCGGGTCAGGTGGGCGTCGACCTCACCCGGTTCGATACGCAAGCCGTGGATCTTGACCTGCTGGTCGCCGCGGCCCAGGTATTCCAGTTCCGGGCCGGAGGGGCCGCGCACCCACCGCACCGAGTCCCCGGTGCGGTACATGCGGTCGCCGTGGGGTGAGTGCGGGTCGGCGACGAACCGGGAGGCGGTGGTGTCCGGACGGTCGTAATAGCCGTGGGCCAGGCCGGGGCCGCCGAGATACAGTTCCCCGGCGATTCCGGCCGGTACCGGCCGCAACCACATATCGAGCACCGCGGCCGTCACGCCGCGGATCGGGCCGCCGATCGTGACCGGTTCGCCGGGGCGCAGCGCCTCGGATCCGGTGGCCCAGATGGTGCATTCGGTCGGTCCGTAGTGGTTCATCAGCCGGCGGCCGGGCGCCCAGCGGTTCACCAGGTCGGATCCGGTGGCCTCGCCGACGACCGCGACCGTCTCCAATGCGGGCAGGTCGGCCGGATCCATGGTACCCAGCACCGACGGGGTGATGATGGCGTGGGTGACCCGCTGGGCGCGCAGCAAGTCTTGGAGATCGCTGCCGCCGTACACCTCCGGCGGGGCCACCAGTAGGCAGGCGCCGCTGCTGTGGGCCAGCAGTAGTTCCGAAACGCAGGCGTCGAAACCCGGTGAGGCGACCTGGAGAACCACCGAATCGGTGGTCGCGGTGAATGCTTCGGCCTGGGCGGCGACGACATCGGCCAGGCCCCGGTGGGCGATATGCACCGCTTTCGGCTTACCTGTCGACCCGGAGGTGTAGATGAGGTAGGCCGCATTGCCGGGACGCAGGCCGGCGGGAGTGACCGGTTCGGTGCCGGAATCGGGTGTGCGGGTGAGGTCGGCGATCAGCCAGTCCACCGTGGCCGGGAGATGCGGGACGACCGTCTCGACGGTGACGCCGAGCGCGCTGCGGGAATCGGCGAGTAGTTCCGCGAGGCGTTCGGGCGGGTTGGCGGGGTCGAGAGGCACGAACGCCGCGCCGGTGCGGGCCACCGCCCACATCGCGACGGCCAGTTCCGCGGAGCGCGGCAGCGCCAGGGCCACGAATGTTTCGGGGGCGGCGCCGCGTTCGATGAGCCGGCGGGCCAGGGCGTCGGCGCGCTGTTCCAGTTCGCGGTAGGTCAGGGTGGTGTCACCGGAGCGGACGGCCGCCGCGTCCGGGTGGCGGCGCGCGGTGGCCGACAGGATGTCGTGCAGGGTACGTTCGCCGGCCGGTGGCGCGCCGTGTACCGAGAGCAGTTCCGCGCGTTCGGTGTCGCGGGCCGCGGACACGGCGGCGACCCGGCGACCCGGGTCGGTGATGAGCCGGGTCAGCAGCAGTTCGAATCGTTCGAGCAGGGTGCGGGCGGTGTCGGTGTCGAAATGGTCGGTGGCGAAACGCAACGTCACCGTGTAGGTGCTGTTCTCCTCGGTTTCCGAGGCGTCCCGCGACGGCGGGGTCACCTGCAGGCTCAACGGATACGGGGTGGCGTCCTGGGCGTCGATGTCGAGGAGCCGCAGTCCGGCGGCACCGAGATCACGGGACAGTCCTTCGCGGTCCAGCGGATAGGATTCCAGCACCGTCACCGTGTCGAACATGTCGGCGATGCCGGTGGCCCGTTGCAGTTCGGCCAGGCCGATGTGCCGGTGATCCAGCATCGAGGCCTGTTCGGATTGGACACGGGTGAGCAGGTCGGCGACGGTCTCGTGGGGGTCGGTGCGGACGCGCACCGGCAGGGTGTTGATGAACAGTCCGACCATGTACTCGACGCCCTGGATATGGGGCGGGCGCTCCGAGACCGTGTTGCCGAACACCACATCCGAACGGCCGGTGAGAGTCGTGAGTAGCAGCGCCCACGCGACCTGGATGGCGGTGTTGGCGGTGATTCCGTGGGTGCGGCCGAGGTCGAGGACCGCGGCGGTGGTCGCGGCGTCGAGCGCGCGGCCGGTTTCGCCGCTGTCCGCTCCGACCACCCGGTCGGGGCGGCCGGTGACGCGTGTCGGGCTCTCGACGCCGGCGAGCATCCGCTGCCACGCCTCGGTCGCCGCGTCGCTGTCCTGGCCGTGCAGCCACTGCAGATAATCCCGGTAGGAGCGCGGCGGGGCGAGTTCGGCGGTCTCGCCGCCGGACGCGTACAGCGCGAGCAGTTCGTGGATCAGCAGCGGCATCGACCAGCCGTCGAGCACGAGATGATGGTTGGTGACCAGCAGCCGGTATTCGTCGGTGCCGGTGCGCACCAGATGGAACCGCAGCAGCGGCGGACGGGCCGGGTCGAACGGCGCCGTGGCCGCGACCGCGAGCTCCTGGAAGGCGCGGTCGCGCGCCTCGGTGTCGGGGAGCTCGCCGAGATCGGAGTACTGCCAGTCGGCCCGGGTGTCGTCGAGTACGAGCTGGCGGGGCCCGCCCGCACTTTCGACGAACGCGGTGCGCAGGCTGTCGTGGCGGTCGACGAGTGCCTGGGCGGCCCAGTGCATCCGGTCCGCGTCGACGTCTCCGGCGAAGGTGAGCGCCGCCTGCACCGTGTAACCGTCGGTGGTGTCGCGGTCGTAGATGGCGTGGAACAGCAGCCCGGCCTGCAGTGCGGTCAACGGCCACACATCGGTCAGCGACGGATAGTCGCGCAGCCAGTGGTCGATCTCGTCCTGTGTCACGGTGACCAGCGGGAAATCCGAGGGAGTGAATCCGCCCGCGGATTCGGAGCGGATATGGCCGGCCAGGGCGCGCAGCGCCCGCACCCACAGGCCTGCGAGTTCGTCGACCTCCGTGGCGTCGAGCACCTGTGCGGCGAACTCCCAGGTCGCGTCCAGTTCGAGGCCGTCGGGTCCCGGTTCGGCGATCGTGTTGATATCGAGCAGCGCGGGCAGCGCCATCCGCGGATCGCTCGTCGCGGTCAACGAAGTGAACTCACGGGTGGGTGTCCACGCCCCCGAATGTTCGCGGACACCCACCCGCCCCAGATAGTTGAAACTGATCTGGGGGTCCGGTGAGCTCCCCAGCTCGGTGCTGCCCTGCGGGTCGAGGCAGCGCAGCATGCCGTAGCCGATGCCGTTGTCCGGCACCGCCCGCAGCTGCTCCTTCACCTGCTCGACAGCGCGTCCCGCGGCCGCTCCACCGGCGAACGCCTCCTCCGTGTCGATATCGCGCAGTTCGAGCCGGACCGGGAACCGGGTGGTGAACCAGCCCACCGTGGCGCTGAGATCGGCGCCCGGCACCGCCTGTTCCTCGCGGCCGTGGCCTTCCAGCGAGATCAGTTCCGCGCCGGCGGCCATACCGCGCCGGCGCCGCCACTCACCCAGCGCCAGCGCCAGCGCCGTCAGCAGCGGGTCGTTGGCGTTGCCGTGGTAGCGGGCCGGGACGGTGGTGAGTACCGCCTCGGTGATATCGGCGGGAATCCGGATCCGGACGCGGCCCGCTGTCGCCACGACATCGCGTTGGGGGTCGAGGCGGCGTGGCCCGAGCAGTCGGTCGCCCAGTTCGTGGATACCGCGCCACAGGCCGAGTTCCGTCGCGCGCCGGGCGGGCGCCTGTTCGACCAGGCCGTGCGCCCAGCGTCGCACCGAAGTGCTGGGCGCCGGGAACTGTGGTTCGCCGCCCTCGATGATCTGCGCCCAGGCCTGCGCGAGATCGGTGAGCAGCAGACGCCAGGACACCGCGTCGACGGCGAGATGGTGGATCACCAGCCACAGCAGGTCGGGGCCGGTGGAGTCCTGCAGCCGGACGGCCTGCAGCAGTACCCCGTTGGCGGGGTCCAGCCGGTCCGCGGCCGCCTGCAGGTGACCGTCGACCTCGGCGGCGTCCCGGCGGGTCAAGGGCACCGTGGTCAATGCGGTGTCGGCATCGACCGTCCCGCGGTCGAGGACGTCGACGAACCGGTCCAGCGATTCGGCGCCGCGCAGTACGGCGCGCAGCATGTCGTGCCGGTCCAGCACAGCCTGCAGGGCCCGGACCAGATGCGCGTGTTCGACCCGGTCCGGGAGCTGCACGAGAGTGGCCTGCGCGAACCGGTTGTAGTGGCCGCGGCCGAGCATGGCGTGCATGATCGGCGACAGCGGCATCGGCCCGACCCCACCACCCGGGAGTTCGGCCAGCCGCGGCTCGTCCCCGGCGTCGGTCGCCACGGCGGCCAGCCCGGCGACGGTCTTGGCATCGAACACATTCTGGGTGGAGAAACTCAACCCGACCGCCTTGGCGCGCGCCACCAGCTGGATCGACAGGATGCTGTCGCCGCCGAGCGCGAAGAAGCTGTCGTCGGCGCCGACCGGCGCGACCCCGAGAACCTCGGCGAACAGGCCGGCCACCAGGTTCTCCCGGGGCGTGGCCGGGGCCCGGCCGGCCGGGGCGGCCCCGAAATCGGGTTCGGGTAGCGCTTTGCGGTCCAGTTTGCCGAACGCGTTCACCGGCAGGCTGTCCAGCGGCAGGATCACCGCGGGAACCATATGCGGAGGCAGGACTTCGCGGGCGTAGCGCTGCAGTTCGACGGTGTCGATCCGGCGGCCGTGCACGGGAACGACATAGGTGGCGAGCACGGTCGCGTCGGCCTTGTTCCGCACCGGCACGGTGACCGACAGGTCCACGTCGGCGTGTCCGGTGAGTGCGGCGTCGATCTCCCCCGGTTCGATCCGGTAGCCGCGGATCTTGACCTGGAAATCGCTGCGTCCCATCAGTTCCAGCGTCATCGCGTCGCTGTCCCCGGACCAGCGCGCGAGGTCGCCGGTACGATACATGCGGTCCCCCGGGTCGCCGTAGGGGTCGGCGACGAAACGGGCCGCGGTTTCGCCGAAACAGTGACTGTAGCCGCGCGCCAGACCCGGCCCGGCCAGATACAGTTCGCCGGCGGTGCCCTTGGGGACCGGTTGCAGGGCGCGATCCAGCACCATGGCGGAGACGCCGCGGATCGGGCCGCCGACGGTGAGGTCACGATCGGGTTCGATGGGCGCTCCGGCGGCGGTGATGGTGGTCTCGGTCGGACCGTATTCGTTGTACATCGACCAGGACCCGGTCCACCGTTCGATGACATGCGGCGGGCACACGTCGCCCCCGACCACCACGACACGCAGATCGGTGAGCGGCTCGGGGTCGACGGTCGCCAGCACGGCGGGGGTCAGCGTGAGGTGTGTGACGCGTTCTTCGGCGAGCAGCCGGGTCAGCGGTTCGCCGCCGATGACCTCCGGCGGCACGATCACCAGGGTGGCGCCGGAAGCGAAGCAGGTGAGGAACTGTTCCTGCGACGCATCGAAACCGGGTGAGAGAGCGTAGGACACGCGCGCGGCCGCATCGACACCGTAGGTGTCGATGCGGTCGGCGATGAGGTTCGCCAGCCCGGTATGGGTGACCTGCACGCCTTTCGGAAGCCCGGTGGATCCGGAGGTGTAGGTCAGATAGGCGAGGTCGGCGGGTCGCAGGGGTCGGATCCGGTCGGCGTCGGTGACCGGATCGGTCGCGTAGGACTCGTATTCCCGCTGGGCGCCGGGATCGTCGAGCACGACGCGGCGCACCTGCTGCGGCAACCGTTCCGTGTGGTCGTCGACGGTGATCGCCACTGAGGCGCCGCTGTCGGTGACCATGTGCTCGATCCGGGCGGGCGGATACTCCGGGTCGATCTGCACGATGGCGGCGCCCGTTTTGGCGACCGCCCAGGCCGCGACCACCGAATCCACCGAGCGCCGCAGCAGAATCGCCACCGCGGTTTCGGGTCCGGCGCCCAGCGCGATGAGATGGCGGGCCAGCCGGGAGGACCTGGTGTCCAGTTCGTTGTAGGTCACCGTGCGCCCGGGGGTGGAGATCGCGCTGCCGGAACCGTGGCGGCGGGCGGTCTCGGCCAGGATGTCGGGCAGCAGCCGGGTGCCGGTGCCGTGGGGGCCCCGCACGGGCAGCAGCGCGGCCCGTTCCCGCGCTTCGAGCAGCGGTAGCGCGCTGACCCTGTTCTCTGTTCCGCCGGCGAGGAACTCGTGCAGGAACATGAGGAAACGCCGGTGGTGCCCGGCGAGTTCGGCGGCACTGTAGACGTTCGGGTTGCCCTGGAAATCGATATGGGTGCTGTCGCGGCCCGCGCCCGGATAGATGTTGACGAACAGGTCGGCGGTCGGGCCGGAGGTGAGCACGTGGAGACGGCCGGTCGTCTCGCCCAGCACGATCTCGTTGTCCACCATCATGAGGTTCACGGCCGGACCGAACGAGGCAGCCTCGTCCCGGGCGATCCCCATATCGTGGAAGATGTCCTCTTGGCGGTAGCGTTGCCGGCGCAGCGCGCTGGTCAGTTCACCCTGGGTGGCGTCGATCAGTTCCCCGACAGCACGGTCGGCGACCTGTACGCGCAACGGCACCACATTGGCGACCATGCCACCCGAACGGCGCAGCACTGCCGAATGCCTGCCCGACACCGGCAGACTCAGCAGCACCTCGTCGCTTCCGGTCATCCGGGCCAGGTAGGCGGCGAACGCCGCGACAACGATCGGGGTGACGCTGGTACCGCGCTCGGTGACCACACTGTCCAGCAGGCGCGCGGTGTCCTCCGGCAGGGAGACACTCACGAGTTCGGGGTGGATGGTGGGTTTGCTGACGCGTCCACCCAGGCTGACCACGGGCGGGGCGCCCGCGAGGTGTTCGGTCCAGTACTTGCGGTCGTTGTCGAAGCGCTCCGATCCCCGGTAGGCGAGGTCCTGCTCGATGATGTCGCCCAGATATTTCGCGGTGGCCGGAGGTGCGTCCGCACCGTGTACCCACGCGTTGTACAGCTCGGTGATGCGGTGCAGCATCGTCACCGCGGCGAACCCGTCCAGGGCGATATGGTGCGCGCGCTGATACCACAGATAGTGGTTGTCGCCCACCTGGTACACGATGCATTTCATGAGGTAGTCGCCGAGCAGGTCCAGCGGCGCCGAATAGTCCTCGACCATGAGACGGTGCGCGGTCGCGACCGGGTCGTTACGGCGACGCAGGTCCACCACCGTGGCCGGTGATCCCACTGTCTCGTCGACGTACTGGCACGGTTCGCCGTCGATCTCGATCAGGTGGAGATGCCCGGGGCCGAATTCGCGGTCGGCGGCCTGGCAGGCCTCCAGGAGCAGGTCCGGTTGCAATTCGCCGACGATCTCGACGTATTGGGCCACCGAGATCGGCGACGAACCCGCGAGATGCTGTGCGAACCAGATCCCTCGCTGGGCGGCCGACAGCGGGAGGACATCGCGGCGGGGCGGGCCGGTGAATGTGACGGCGCCCGGCCGCACACCCGAATCGTTACCCGACGGCGAGTGGCCTGCTGTCGCGGACGAGCCGATCTCCGAGGAATCCGATCGGCCCCGGCCGTCTGTGTTGCGCTTGGACTGGGTCACCTGTCCTCCATTTTCCCGGCATCGGGGGAAACCGGCCGAAAAGCCGGTTCACTGCTCCTGAAATGCGCAGGGGATTTCATTGGAACAACAATTTATGTCGTCGAATCGAGACTTTTGCCCATCGGCGAAGACGGACGGTGGGCCCGCCGGGGCCGCGAATTCGATCTCGAAAGGAAATAAAGCGAGCTGATCTATACCCGGCGGTTATGAAATTCCGGGCTCATCCACCGGTCGGCCGTATGTGCCGGAAATCCGCTGGAAAGCACCAGGTATTGCGCCGTTCTTCGACGGGCCGGATGGCTACGCAACCGCCACCCGGCGGGCCCGCCGTCTTCGGAGTCCGCACTGCGTGTGCACGCATCGTTACCGTCCCGTAGTTGGGATACATGCAGGTCACGGATGTGGCTCGGAATCATGTCGGGGCCGCTGATCAGGAAGCGAACATCGTCGGTATTCATAGGCTGCACCAAATCGCCTTCGGCCGTGGCTAACCTTTACGCCTGTTGTCCCGGTCGATTCTCCGCGACCCCGACAATCGGGAGAATCCTTGGTTGTGCCGATCGGCCCGCATTTCGGGCAATCGGACCGGCAGTCGTCGGAGTGCATTCTCGATAATCTCGACGACCAGCTTCGGAACGCCATAATAAGCGAGGGCGAGCGAGGTCCGCAAACGCCGGTCCCCACAGCCTGCGTAAGGCCGCCTCGAAGGGCATGGCAAGCGGAAACGGTACTGGGCGTGTCAAGTGATTCGGCAGGCGGTCCGGAATCGGGCGGGCGGTGCGGAGTGCGGCATGGTGGGGCCGGAGATGTCCGTGGTCCGCCGGTGGGCGCGGCGGGATCGAGGGGTGCGTGCCCGCGGGTCCGGGCGGGAGAGCGCGAACGGGAGGGAAGGAGGGCATGCGCGATCGGCGCACGCCTGGTGGATGGAGGCGGCGGGGTTCAGGCAGTGGGCCTCAGACTGGACAGCACCCGGATGGCGTCCGACAACGGGATCAGGCGCTCCGGCTGTTCACTGGACAGGCCCAGTTCGATGTATTGGCGGATCAGCATCGACGGGGTGAGGCAGTGCGCCGCGGCGACCTCGCGTATGCGCTCGCGCATATCCTGCGGGAGTTTGAGCGAGGTCGTGACCATCCCGCGTTCGACCTCGTCGGTGGCCGGCGGGAGCGGCGGCACCGGCGCGGTGTCGTCGAAGGCCAGCCCGTCGAGGAACTGTTCGGCTTCGGCGCCGCTGCGCGGGAAACCGGGGTCGTGTTCGTTATTCATCTCGGGTCGCCTCCCATGCGGTGAATTCGGCGAGCTGACGGTCCCCCATGGGCGCGGCCATGAGGATCTGCCACCGGTCGGGGTGCGAACGCGGTCGCAGGACCACCACCAGTGGCCGCCCGTCCTCGGTACGGCCCCATACGGTGACCACCGCCAGTGCCTGAGCGGTGGTCGCCGGACGCGACCACCGCCGCGGCGAGTACAGCACCTCCACCACTTCCCAGGCCGCGACCTCGAAGTGCCGAAGGAACGGTTCGCTGGACGCGTGCCATTCGTACTCCACGACTGCCACCATAATACCCCGGTATTACCGCGGTGACGGCGCGATCTCTCCGGGCGGGGTGGCGCACTCCTCGTCCGGGTGATCTTGCCGGTGGGCGCGGCCGTCCGGGTGGCGTCAGCGCCAGTGGGCGGCGTCGGGTATCCCGGTGGTGAAGAGGCTGTAGAAGAACTGGCCGGGAGCGAGTTCGTTCATATCGTGCCAGGCGCCGGAGGGGTCGCGCTGGTAGTAGTCCGCGACCCCGGTTCCGTTGTCGTAGCACACGATTCCGGTGCTGCCGAACGGGCTCCAGTACACCGCGACCCCGGGCCTCGGCGCCTCCAGCGGGGTCCGGAACAGGTGGTCGCAGTGACTGATCTCGGGGTGGTAGTAGGTGGGTTGCGCGGCCGCTGTCGCTGCCGGGCCGGCGCAGCCGATGGCGGCCGTACCGATTGCGGCGATAACCCTGCGGCGGACCGTGGAGCGCATATATCCTCCGGGCGGATCGGCGTCTTTGGTGAAGTCGAAGCATCGTAGCCCGGATCGCCGGGCCGATCCGGGCTTACTGTGTGCGCTCGAATCTTGATTCGAACTAATACTTGATTCATTCAAGAAAAACGGTAAGCTCCGAATCGTGACCACGACCGCGGAGTTCGAGAACAGGTTGCGCGAGGCCGCGCTCCGTGTGACCGCGCCGCGGCTGGCGGTGCTGAGCGCGGTACACGAGCGCCCGCACTCCGATACCGACTCCATCATCGGCCGGGTGCGTGAATCCTTGGGGGCGGTGTCGCACCAAGCCGTGTACGACGTACTGCGGGCGCTCACGTCCGCCGGCCTGCTGCGCCGCATCCAGCCCACCGGCTCGGTGGCCCGGTACGAGACCCGGGTCGCCGACAACCACCACCATCTCGTGTGCCGGAGCTGCGGCGCGATCGCCGATGTCGATTGCGCCACCGGCCCCGCCCCCTGCCTGACCGCCGACGACGACCACGGTTTCACCATCGAGGAAGCCGAGGTCGTCTACTGGGGCCTGTGCCCCGACTGTTCCGTATCGCCCAGCCCGAAATGACCCCTGTTTCACCGGAAGGAACGCAGTGTCCGACAGCACCACAGGCCAATGCCCGTTCGCGGCCAAACACCCGACCACGGGTGCCGGCAACCGTGACTGGTGGCCGAACCAGCTCAACCTGAAGATCCTGCGCAAGAACGCGCCCGCCTCGGATCCGATGGAGCCCGACTTCGACTACGCGACGGAGTTCGAGACCCTCGACCTGAACGAGGTCCGCCGCGATATCACCGAGCTCCTGACCAATTCGCAGGACTGGTGGCCCGCCGACTTCGGTCACTACGGCCCGCTGATGGTCCGGATGGCCTGGCACAGCGCCGGCACCTACCGCACCAGCGACGGCCGCGGCGGCGGTGGCGGCGGCATGCAGCGTTTCGCGCCGCTGAACAGCTGGCCCGACAACGGCAACCTGGACAAAGCCCGCCGGCTGCTGTGGCCGGTCAAGAAGAAGTACGGCAAGAAGCTGTCCTGGGCCGACCTCATGATCTTCGCCGGTAACCCACCACCAGGGCGGGGCCCTCGAAGGAGAACAGTTCCTCGTCGATACCGGCGGTTTTGAGCACCGCGCCGTCG
>NZ_JBKOOL010000129.1:0-16297 GCF_046764065.1 Nocardia sp. NPDC002869 | reverse complement strand
GTGCCCGGCGACACGGACCGCGGCGGCGGGTCGGGATCCGCCGACGCGGTCCGCGGAACCGCCCGGCGAGGCTACGCCCGGCGCGACGCGAACACCGGGAGCACTCGCGAGCGGCGCCCCGGCCCGGAACTGCGGCCGGAGAGCACGACTTGGTCACGCGCACTCCCTTTTTCGAGATTACCCGAGAGATGGGGGCTCAGTCTTCGCAACGTTGCGCCGACCAGCATATATCGCTGGAAACCGAGGTGAGCGAAACGCGCCCGAGGGCGGGGTCGCCGGGATCAGTCGATCCGGACCGAGTTCAGCGTGACCGGCTGCGCGGGTTTACCGTCGCCGGGACCGTTGGATTCGTCCTGACCCTGACCGGCGATCTTGTCCAGGGTCGCCAGGCCGCCCTCGTCCACGGTGCCGAAGATCGTGTAGTTCGGCGGGAGCATCGAATCGCCGTACACGATGAAGAACTGGCTGCCGTTGGTGCCCGGCCCGGCATTGGCCATGGCCAGCACACCGCGTCCGTAACTGATCGGCTGCTGCAGCGCCGGGTCATTCGGCGCGAACTGATCGGTGGGGTACTCGTTGTCGAATTCGTACCCCGGGCCACCGGTGCCGGTGCCGGTCGGGTCACCGCACTGCAGCACCTTGAGGCCCTCACCCTGGGTGAGCCGGTGGCAGTTGGTGCCGTCGAAATAGCCCTGGCCGGCCAGGCTGGCGAAGCTGTTGACCGTGCACGGCGACTCGGCGTTGTTCAGCGTCAGTCCCAGCGGTCCCTGGTTGGAGTCCACGCTGATGCTCAGCGAGGAGTTGCCGTCCCCGGTCTGGATGCCCTCCGCGCGGGGCTTCTGCACCGGCTTGGACGCGGGTTTCGCGCTGTCCCGGTAGGTGCAGTTCACGCTGGCCGGTTTGGCGGCCGCGGGCGGGGGCGGGGCCGCGCCCGGCGTGCTGGACAGCGAGGCGTCCGGTGTCTGCGAGGCATTGGAGGCCGTATCGGCGCTCTCGCCGCCGCGGGTCAGAAAGTACACCCCGGTCACCGCGGCGATCACCACGACGACCCCGAGCGCCGATCCGGCGATGGTCAGTTGTTTACGCTTGCGCGCGCGTTCGGCCCGGTTGGCGAGCTGTCGTTCCAGCTTGCGTTTCGCCGCCGCTCGGCGTTGTTCGTTGCTGGGCACTACCACGTTCCTCCCGTGCGGCGGCCGGGCCGGCAGGCCCGGCCGGTCGCGGCTGGTCTGTTGCTTCCGGCACTAGAGTCTGCCATCTCCGGCGCCCGGCACCCGGATATCGACCGGACCGGCCCTCTCGGAGCCCGGATAGGGCGGAACCGGTTGGACTCGACCGGGGCGGGTGGGGGAAACTGGTTCACCGTGACCAAGACCAGCAGCTTCTCCGCCCCGAAGGGGGTACCGGATTACGTTCCGCCCGGTTCGGCCGAGTTCGTCGCGGTACGCGACGGTCTGCTCCGCGCCGCCCGACTCGCCGGGTACGGGCATATCGAGCTGCCGGTCTTCGAGGACACCGAACTGTTCGCCCGGGGTGTCGGCGAGTCCACCGATGTGGTGAGCAAGGAGATGTTCACCTTCTCCGATCGCAGCGAGCGCAGCGTCACCCTGCGTCCCGAGGGCACCGCCGGGGTGATGCGTGCGGTGATCGAACACGGCCTCGACCGCGGCCAGCTGCCGGTCAAGCTGAGCTACGCCGGCCCCTTCTTCCGCTACGAGCGGCCGCAGAAGGGCCGCTACCGGCAGTTGCAGCAGGTCGGCGTGGAGGCCATCGGCGTCGACGATCCGGCGCTGGACGCCGAGGTCATCGCGGTCGCCGATGCCGGGTTCCGGAGCCTGGGCCTGACCGGGTTCCGGTTGGAGATCACCTCGCTCGGTGACGAGACGTGCCGCCCGCAGTACCGCGAGCGGCTGCAGGAGTTCCTGTTCGGGCTGGACCTGGACGCCGAGACCCGGCGGCGGGCCGAGATCAACCCGCTGCGTGTACTCGACGACAAGCGGCCCGAGGTGCGGGAGATGACCGCGACGGCGCCCCTGATGATCGACCACCTCTCCGAATCCGCGAAAACCCACTTCGACCAGGTCCTCGCGTACCTCGACGCGCTCGGCGTGCCGTATGCGCTGAATCCGCGCATGGTGCGCGGGCTGGACTACTACACGAAGACGACCTTCGAGTTCGTGCACGACGGATTGGGTGCCCAGTCCGGGATCGGCGGCGGCGGCCGCTACGACGGACTCATGGCCGAGCTGGGCGGGCAGGCCCTGTCCGGAATCGGTTTCGGTCTCGGTGTCGACCGCACGGTCCTGGCGCTGGCCGCCGAGGGCGTCACGGCGGGCGATCCGGCCCGCTGCGAGGTGTTCGGTGTCCCGCTCGGCGAGGCCGCCACCCAGCGCATGGTGGTCTTGGCCGGTGAATTGCGCGCCGCGGGGGTCCGGGTGGATCTGGCCTACGGCGGCCGCGGGGTGAAGGGCGCCATGAAGGCCGCGGACCGGTCGGGTGCGCGGGCCGCGCTGATCCTGGGCGATCGTGATCTGGCCGAGGGGACCATCGGGCTGAAGGATATGCAGACCGGGGACCAACGGCAGATCCCGCTCGACGAGATCGTCGCCACGCTGGCCGCGCAGTAGTCGCTTCGGCCGCCGGGGCCGAGGCGTCGCGAAATGCGCGCTGTGCGACGTGTCGTAGTACTGTCCGGTGCGACCCTGCCCCGGACCGAAATGCGCCTGCCGTGACCGATGCACCCCTGCCCGACGACGCCCGGCGAATCGGGCTGGACCTGGTCGCCCCGGAGGTCTACGGGCCGGTGCTCCGACGACTGGCGTCGCTCGCCCTCGCGCTCGCTCTCGCGGTCGGTGTGATCGCCGGACTCCTGTTCGGCCCGCCGGCGGGGCTGGTGGCGGCACTGGTGGTGGCCGTACCGGCCGTGGGCTATGCCCTGGCGGTACCCCGGCGCCGGCTGTGGCTACGCGGGACCTCGATCAACGCACGCACCCTGCTCGGCACCCGGTCCCTCGATATCGCGGCCGTTACCGGTGTCGAGCTGCTGGTATATCCGGGCCGGCTCAGCCGCCTGGTGCTGCGGCTGACCGCCGGCCCCGACCGGCAGGTCGTCCCGCTGGCCATGTACACCGACGCGGGGAGCGGCCGTGAGCTGCATCTGCTGGGACTGCGGCGGTTGGCGGACGCCCTGGTGCACAGTGACCTTCCCGCGGCGCTCGCGGTGGCGGATCTACTCGTCCATCAACTACGTGCCGAGGCCCGCGACGCGCCGCTTCCGCAGCGGCCGCTGTACCGCGCGGTGACGTTGACCCGGGCCAAGGACTATGTCGCTCCGATCGTGCTCACCGACGAGGAGATCGCGACCCTGTACTGACCGCGGAAGCGGCGTCGCCCGGCGACCGGTCGCGCGCCGACGAGCCGCTCAGCCCACCGTCCAGGTCTCGGAGCCGGTGAGCAGATTCTGCAGTGAATCGTCGGCCACCGGGAACCGTTCCCGGGCCGCGGCGGTCTGGGCCCGGACTCCGTCGTCGTAGGTGGGCCGGTCCACCGCCCGGAAGACACCCGTGACCACATGGTCGAGATCCTGATCGGAGAGCCGGGACAGCGCGTAGGCGTACTCGGGGTCGTCGGTATGCGCGTCGTGCACCACGATCTCGTCGTCGGGAACATTCGCCGCCGGCACCGCGGCCAGACCGAAGCCCCTTCGCACCACGGCGTATTCACCGTCGGCGCCGAACCGTAGCGGTTCACCGTGGCGCAGGCGGATGAGCCGGGATTCGCTGTCCCCACGGCGCAGCACATCGAATGATCCGTCGTTGAAGATCGGGCAGTCCTGCAAAATCTCCACGAAGGAGGTGCCGCGGTGGTCGGCGGCGGCGCGCAGTACCTCGTTCAGGCCGGTGCGGTCGGAATCCAGGGCGCGGGCGGCGAAGGTCGCTTCGGCGCCCAGGGCCACCGACAGGGTGTTGAACGGGTGGTCCACCGAACCCATCGGGGTCGATTTGGTCACCTTGCCCGGTTCCGAGGTGGGGGAGTACTGGCCCTTGGTCAGGCCGTAGATCCGATTGTTGAACAGCAGGATCGTCATATTGACGTTGCGGCGCAGCGCGTGGATCAGATGGTTGCCACCGATGGAGAGGGCGTCGCCGTCGCCGGTGACCACCCAGACCGACAGATCCGGGCGGGTCACCGCCAGCCCGGTGGCGATGGCCGGCGCGCGCCCGTGGATGGAGTGGATACCGTAGGCGTCGAGGTAGTAGGGGAAGCGGCTCGAACAGCCGATCCCGGAGACGAACATCAGGTTCTCCCGGCGCAGGCCGAGGTCGGCCAGGAAGCCGCGCACGGTGGCGAGGATGACATAGTCGCCGCAGCCGGGGCACCAGCGCACCTCCTGGTCGGAGGTGTAGTCCTTGGCCTTCTGCGGGCCGTCGGCCGTCGGCACCCCGGACCGGCCGGAGACCGGTGTGAGCCCGAGTTCGGTTCCGGTCAGCGAGGTTTCGACGATGGTCATGATGCGCCCCCGTTCGTGCGATACGTGGCCCGGGCCCGCGCGGCGCGGGCCTTGTCGTGCTCGAGTCCGGCCAGGGTGCCGTCCCGTGCCGCGTCGATGACGCCCACCAGTTCGTGGGCGGAGAACGCCGTACCGGCGACCTTGGTCCACGGTTGGACGTCCACCAGGTACTTCGCGCGCAGCAGCAGGGCCAGCTGGCCGCCGTTCATCTCGGGGGCGACCACGGTGGGGTACCGGCGTAGAATCTCGCCCAGATCGGGCGGCAGCGGATTGAGATGCCGCAGATGCAGCTGGGCCACTCGCCCGCCCCGGCGCCGTACCCGCCGGCACGCCTCACCGATCGGTCCGTAGGAGCTGCCCCAGCCGACCAGCAGGATCTCGGCCGCGCCGTCGGGATCGTCCACCTCGGCCGGTGGCACGGTGATCCCGTCGATCTTGGCCTGCCGCAACCGCACCATCAGATCGTGATTGGCCGGATCGTAGGAGATATCGCCGCTGCCGTCGGCCTTCTCCAGCCCGCCGATCCGGTGGGCCCGGCCCGCGGTGCCCGGGACCGCCAGCGGGCGCGCCAGAGTCTCCGGGTCGCGGGCATAGGGCAGGAACTCGCCCTCCGCGCCGGTCTCGAAGCCCGGGTCGAGGGGATCGAGGTCGGCCACCGACGGGATGGCCCACGGTTCGGAGCCGTTGGCGATCGAACCGTCGGACAGTAACAGCACCGGCGTCCGGTAGGTGAGGGCGATCCGCGCGGCCTCCACCGCGGTGGCGAAACAGTCGGCGGGTGAGCGCGGCGCCAGCACGGCCACCGGGGATTCGCCGTTGCGGCCGTACAGGGCCTGCAGCAGGTCGGCCTGCTCGGTCTTGGTGGGCAGCCCGGTGGACGGGCCGCCGCGCTGTACATCGATGATCAAAAGCGGCAGCTCGGTCATCACGGCCAGGCCGATGGTCTCGCTCTCGAGCGCCAGACCGGGGCCCGAGGTGCTGGTGACCCCGAGCGCGCCGCCGAGGGAGGCCCCCAGCGCCGCGCCGATCCCGGCGATCTCGTCCTCGGCCTGGAAGGTGGTGACGCCGAAGTTCTTGTGCTTGCTCAGCTCGTGCAGGATATCGGAGGCCGGGGTGATCGGATAGGTCCCCAGGAACACGGGCAGGCCCGCCAGCGAACCGGCTGTGATCAGCCCATATGCCAGTGCGGTGTTACCGGTGATCTGCCGGTAGGTGCCGGTGGGCAGGACCGCCGGGGCGATGCGGTAGGTGGTGGCGAAGGCCTCGGTGGTCTCGCCGTAGTTCCAGCCCGCCCGGAAGGCGAGAATATTGGCCTCGGCGATATCCGGTTTCGCGGCGAACTTTTCCCGCAGGAACTTTTCGGTACCGCCGAGGGGGCGCCCGTACATCCAGGACAGCAGGCCCAGCGCGAACATGTTCTTGGCGCGTTGGCCGTCCTTCTTGCCGACCCCGGTGGACTCGGTGGCGGCCAGCGTGAGCGAGGTCATCGGCACCTGGTGGACCACGAACTCGCCGAGGCTGTCGTCGGCCAGCGGATCGGCCGCGTATCCGACCTTGGTGAGGTTGCGTTTGGTGAACTCGTCGGTGTTGACGATGACGGTGCCGCCACGCGGTAACTCGCCCAGATTGGCCTTCAGCGCCGCGGGGTTCATCGCGACCAGCACATCCGGCTGATCGCCGGCGGTGAGGATATCGTGGTCGGCGATCTGGATCTGGAACGACGACACACCCGGCAGCGTCCCCTGCGGTGCCCGGATCTCGGCCGGGAAATTGGGCTGGGTGGCCAGATCGTTGCCGAAGGCCGCCGCTTCGTGGGTGAACCGGTCGCCGGTGAGCTGCATACCGTCGCCCGAGTCGCCCGCGAAGCGAATGACGACACGGTCCAATACCGCTGTGCCGGAGTCGTTCCCGGCGGTAGCGGTGTCGGGGCGGCCGATATTGTCGTGGTGCGAAACCATACGCGTGCTTCACTTCCTCGTCGAAATGAGCTGCCGGTCGCCAACCTACCCCGGGGCGGGGTCGCCGCGCCGGAAAAGCACACGGCCGGGTCGGCGGCGGAAGCGGAACGAGGTGTTCCTGCGTCGTGCTTGTGTGGTACCTACCAGGGTAGTGCGCCGGGCGTGCCGGGTCCTATGGCCTGGAACTCGCCGTGCCATGGCTGTCCAGAGGACAGGGACGACCGGATACGCCGCGGGGATCCGGTCAGGCGAAGAGCTCGAGCTGGGGGGCCGTCCGGGGCTCGACAGGGGGCGGGGTGCGGGGTTCGGCCTCGCGTTCGGGGAGCAGGCCGTGCTGCTCCAGGAGCGGATCGATACGTTCGCGCAACCAGCCGGCGTACTCGGGGGCGACCACCGCACCGCGCCGGTACAGCCGGCGGTAGCGGCGCAGCAGCGCCGGATGGTGTTCGGCCAGCCAGCCCAGGAACCAGCCCCGGGTGCTGCCGCGCAGGTGCAGGGGCAGCACGACTGCCGACGCCGCACCGGCCGCGGCCAGTTCACCGAACAACTCGTCGAGCTGGGACCGGCCGTCGGTGAGGTACGGGATCACCGGCGCCACCATGATGTTCACCGCGAAACCGGCGTCACTGCAGGCACGCACCAGATCCAGCCGGGCGCGCGGCGACGGGGTGCCCGGTTCCAGTCCGCGATGCAGTTCGGGTTCCAGCAGGGCCAGCGAGATACCGATGTGCACCGGCACCTCCCGCGCGGCCAGTGTGAGCAGCGGCAGGTCCCGGTGCAGCAGGGTGCCCTTGGTGAGGAGGGAGAACGGCGTCCCGGAATCGGTGAGGGCGCGGATGATTCCGGGCATCAGCCGGTACCGGCCCTCCGCGCGCTGGTAGGGATCGGTGTTGGTGCCGAGCGCCACCTTCTCCCGTTGCCAGGACCGGCGGGTGAGCTCGCGCCGCAGCACGGCGGCGATATTGGTCTTCACGACGATCTGGGTGTCGAAATCCGTTCCGGCGTCGAGGTCCAGGTATTCGTGCGAACCGCGCGCGAAACAGTAGCGGCAGGCGTGCGAACAACCGCGCATCGGATTGACCGTCCACCGGAACGGCAGATTCGATTCGTCGGGAACCTTGTTCAGCGCACTCTTGCAGAGCACTTCGTGGAAGGTGATCCCGTCGAATTCGGGAGTCTGTACGGTGCGGGCGAATCCGGCCCGGTCCAGCCCGGGCAGCGCGCCGTCGTCGGCGTCCAGGGTTTGGTTCTGCCACCGCACCGAACCAGTCGAACACGCGTTCTATGTGCTGTCAAGCAGTCGGGGTGAAATCCGGCAGCGGGGCGTGCGGGTCGGCGAAGAAGGCGACCAGGTCGCGCACCGTGTCGTCGATGGGACGTGGTCGGTAGCCGAGTTCCCGGGTGGCCTTGCCGTGGTCCACCAGCGGCGCCGAGACCAGCGCGCCGAGCGCGGCCTTGGAGACGATATCGGTGCCGAGCCGCTTACCGATCGGCTCCAGCACGGGGATGAGACCGGAGACCAGTTTCGGGGAGATGGAGAAGCGCGGCCCCCTCTTCCCGCCGTGCTGCGCGGCCATCCGGCACAGGTCGAGCATGGAGATCATCTCGCCGCCGATCAGATAGTTCTCCCCGGTCCGGCCGTGTTCACCGGCCGAGATGAGGCCGCGCGCGACATCGCGGACGTCCACCAGGTCGAAACCGCCGTCGATCATGGCCGGGATGCGGCCGCGCGCGGCGTCGCGCAGCGAGCGGTTGATGCGCGACAGCGGGGCGCCGTGATCGGCCGGCCCGAAAACCCCGGTGGGATTGCAGATCACCGCGTCCAGACCGGCCTCGACCACCGTGCGCAGTGCGAGCTCGCCGGCCCATTTGGAGCGGTCGTACACCGGCAGCCCCGCGTCGGTGGACCGCAGCGTCGTCTCGTCGATGTTGCCGCCGCAGCTGTACTGGTCGAAGGCGTGGATCGAGCTGGCGTGCACGAACCGCCGTACTCCGACGGCATGGGCGGCCTCGGCGACCACGCGGACGCCCTCGGTGTTCACCCGCCAGGCCAGATCGTGCGTGTCGGCGAGAGTGATCACGGCGACCAGGTGGTAGACGATCTCGGCGCCGTCGAGTGCGGCGCGCATGGATTCGGGGTCCAGGACGTCGGCGCTCACCCAGGAGATGTTCGCCGCGCCGGGCTGCCGGGGTGCCACCCGGTCGATGGCGACGATCTCGTCACCCCGCTCGGCGAGCAACGGGAGCAGATTCGTACCCAGGTAGCCGGCTGCGCCGGTCACTGCGACCTTCATGGAGACGAGAATATAGAACTTGTTCTAATTTGCAACAGGTTCTAGTTTTATGGCTCCGTCGCGTCTCGTGTGCGGCAGGTCGAGTGAGCTATATTCGGGCGGCAACCATTTGGTGCCACAAGGGGTGCGCGTCGTTGCGGCCTACGACGCGTTCCGCGCGGTGGCCACGAGGATGTTCACGAAGAATCAGGGGGGAGCTCGATGAGTGATCTCTCGGTAGCGACCGAAGCGCTGCGGGCGTTCGGAATCACGAATTCCGGAATCGGGACCGAGATCGCGGCAGCCGGCAATATCGACGCCGTGGCCAATGTCGCCGCACTGACGCCGGTTTTCGGTTTGATCGGTGCCGACTATCTGGCCATGTTCGCCGCCGCCCAGGTGCTGCAGGCGCGCGATATCAACGATCTGTCGGCCAAATACCAGAAACTGTCGGAGGCCGCCTTCACCTCCGCGTTCAACTACGACGCCACCGACGACGGTACGGCCGGTGTGCTCGGCGCGGCCGGGGGTGGCCTGTGAAACCGCTCGACACCACCGCCTCCACGGGCGTCATCGCCCCCGAGCTCCAGCAGGCGGCCCCGGCCGTCCCGGTGAATGTCCCGGAAACCGCCGCGCCGGCGGCCGCACCGGATCCGGCCGCCGCTATCCAGGATGTTCCGCTCGCACAGCTGCCCGCGGGTGAGCTGCCGGTGGAGGCACCGGAATTCGTGCTCTCGCGACGGATCTCCGACGACGCACCGCAGTCCGGCGTACCCGCGGCGGGTCTGCCCGGGTTGTCCGGGCCGGGCGGGGAGCCGGCCGGAGCGCAGGACATCCTTTCCGGTGCGGCCGAGGAGGCCACCGCTCAGGCGAACGAGCTGCTGGGCGTCGTCAACGAGGCCGCGGCGCCGGTGCTGGAAACCGCGGAGGGTGTCCTCGGCCAGGTGCTGAACACGGCCGCCGGCGGGGGCGTCGCCTCCGGTACCGGCGCCGCCGCGGCCGGAGCCACGCCTGCGGCGGCCGCTCCGGCACTGCCCGCCGATCCGGTGGGAGCACTGCTCGGTGGCGCCGCCCTGCCCGCCCTGCCCGGTATCGACGTGCTGTTCCAGCCGATCCGCGACCTGCTGAGCAGTTTCGGCACCGGGGTCATCGGAGCCCTGGACCCGACCGCGATCCTGAGCCAGTCCTCCCAGGTCATCGAGGTAGCCATGAGCGTGGGCAAGAGCAGCCTGACCGCCATGGGGCAGGTCTGGGAGAGCGACGCCGCGCAGACCGCGCAGACCGCCGGGCAGGAGGCGAACAACTCCGGGCTCCAGACCAGTCAGCGCGGTATCGACATCGCGGCCCTCACCCAGGCCGCCGCCGCGGTTGTACAACAGGGCAATGCCCAGCTCAGTACCATCGCGACGTCGTTTCTGGGACAGGCGGTCGCACTCGCCCCGGTGGTAATGACGCCGCCCGCCCAGACCGCTCTCATCGCCTCGGCGACCGAGCATCTGGGGCAGGCCGTGATTGTGGCCAACGGCACCCGCGGTGACCTCGCCGGGAAGACGGCGGAGCTGGGCGGAATGGTGCAGAACCTGCTAGGTGTGGACCCGCAGAAGGCCGCCGAGGCCGCGCAGAGTGTGGCCCAGAGTGTCGGCGAGCCGATCATGCAGCAGGCGCAGAGCATGGCCTCCGATACCTCGGCACTCGAATCGGCACTGGGCTCCGGCGACGATCCCGCCGCCACCACCCTGGCCGGCCTGAACTCCGGGAGCCCGAGTACCACGCCCGGCAGCCCCGGACTCACCACGGGAAGCCCCGGCCTGTCCACCGGTTCGCCCGGCGGAACCCCGGGTACGCCCGGTTCGCCCGCGCTGCCCGGAGTGCCCGGAGCGAGCCAGACACCGCTGACGGGTGTGCTCCGTCCCGGTCTGCCCGTGACGGGTATGCCCTCCGCCGCCACCACACCCGCGTCGAGTTCGTTCATGGGTTCGCCCGGCGGCGCCGCCGGACAGCGCAACACCGACGACGAACACTCCCGCACGGTCGATCCCTACCGGAGTCCCACCGGTAACGACGATCTCACCGGACCGCTCGGGGAATCCGCGCCGGAGGTCATCGGCGCGGTGGACGCCGATGAGGACGCGGGCTACGACAACCAGTTCTGAGCCGGCCGTCCCGGCGGGTCAGCGCAGGCCCGCCGGGTTGCTCAGATCGCCGGCCGAATAGGTGTCGCAGGCCGCCACCTCGCCGGTGCGGTATCCGGTGAGGAACCACTTCTGGCGCTGATCGGAGGCGCCGTGCGTCCACGCCTCCGGATTCACCCGGCCGGTCGCGGCTTCTTGAATCCGGTCGTCACCGACCGCGGAGGCGGCCGACAGGGCATCCTTGATATCGGTATCGGCCAGCGGCATCAGCAACGGCGTATCCGATCCCGGCGCGGGCGTCTTGTCCGCGTAGTGGGCCCAGATACCCCCGTAGCAGTCGGCCTGCAGTTCGGTGCGTACGGCGCCGGACTCCGGGCCCCGGGGATCCTGCTGCGCCCGGCCGATATCGCCGAGCAGGTTCTGGATGTGGTGGCCCACCTCGTGCGCCACCACGTACTCCTGGGCGAGCGGCCCACCGCTCGCACCGAACCGGTCCACCAGTTCCTGGAAGAAACCGACATCGAAATAGGCGGTCCGGTCGCCGGGGCAATAGAACGGGCCCACTTCACTGCTCGCGTACCCGCAGCCCGTGGAGATGCCGCCGGTGAACAGGCGGATACCGGGTTCGGTGTAGGCGACACCGGTCTGTCGGGGCAGTTCCGCCGACCAGACCGAGTCCAGGCTCTGTGCGGTCAGCACCACCCGGCAGTCCACGTATTTGTTGGCGTCGGCGCCGGTCCGGCAGTGCTCGGGCGTACCAGCGGTCTCGCCGGTGCCCTGCTGTGCATCCTCCGCCCCGGTGAACTGGCCCAGCATCGAGCCCGGATCCCCACCCAGCAGCAGGGCCAGTACCAGAACGATCAGGCCGCCGGCGCCGCCGCCGAGGGCGATTTTCCCGCCCCGGCCCGGGCCCGGGCCCGACGAGGCGCGACCGGGGTCGATCTGTGATCCCTCGTTGAAGGTCATGGCTGATCCCGTCTGTGAACGTGTTCACCGCGGCGTGCTCGGGTGCTCGCAATATATCCGTTTACGTCCGCTCGGCGGCGCCCACTACGATGGCAACCGCATCCGGAGGCCGTCCCGGTGTGCTCCGACCGTCGAAAGGAATATCGTGCTGCGCACCCACTTGGCCGGTTCATTGCGAAGTGAACAGGCCGGTCAGACCGTTACCCTCTCCGGTTGGGTGGCACGGCGGCGCGACCACGGTGGCGTGATCTTCATCGATCTGCGTGATGCGTCCGGGGTGGCGCAGGTGGTGTTCCGCGAAGGTCCGGCGGCGGAGCAGGCGCACCGGTTGCGGGCGGAATACTGCGTGCGGATCGTCGGCGTGGTGGAACCGCGGCCCGCGGGCAACGAGAACCCGGAACTCCCGACCGGTGCGGTCGAGGTCGATGTCAAGGAACTCGAAGTGCTCAACGAGAGCGCGCCCCTGCCGTTCCAGCTCGACGAACAGCCCGGCGAGGAGGCCCGGCTCCGGTACCGCTACCTGGACCTGCGCCGCGAGGGCCCCGCCCATGCCATCCGGCTGCGGTCCAAGGTGAACGCCGCCGCCCGCGCGGTGCTGGCCCGGCACGAGTTCGTCGAGGTCGAAACTCCGACACTCACCCGTTCGACCCCCGAGGGCGCCCGCGACTTCCTGGTGCCCGCCCGGCTGCAGCCCGGTAACTTCTACGCCCTGCCGCAGAGCCCACAGCTGTTCAAGCAGTTGCTCATGGTGGGCGGTATCGAACGCTACTTCCAGATCGCGCGCTGCTACCGCGACGAGGACTTCCGCGCCGACCGCCAGCCCGAGTTCACCCAGCTCGACCTGGAGATGAGCTTCGTCCGGCAGGAGGATGTCATCCTGCTCGCCGAGGACATCCTGGTGGCGCTGTGGGACCTCGTCGGTTACCGGATTCCCACGCCGATCCCGCATATGACCTACGCCGAGGCGATGCGGCGGTTCGGCAGCGACAAACCGGACCTCCGCTTCGGGGTCGAGATCACCGAATGCACCGAATACTTCGCGAACACCCCGTTCCGGGTGTTCCAGGCGCCCTACGTCGGTGCGGTCGTCATGCCGGGCGGCGCGAGCCAGCCGCGGCGGCAGCTCGACGCCTGGCAGGACTGGGCCAAACAGCGCGGCGCCAAGGGCCTGGCCTATGTACTGGTCGGCGAGGACGGGACCCTCACCGGGCCGGTGGCCAAGAACCTCACCGAGGACGAACGCGCCGGCCTGGCCGCGCACGTGGGCGCCGAGCCGGGTGACTGTGTGTTCTTCGCCGCCGGGCCGGCCAAGGCGCAGCGGGCACTGCTGGGCGCGGCCCGTTCCGAGATCGCGCACCGAGTGGGGCTGATCGACGAGAACGCCTGGTCGTTCGTCTGGATCGTGGACGCCCCGCTGTTCGAACCGGTCGCCGACGCCACCGCCGGCGGCGATGTAGCGCTCGGACATTCGGCCTGGACGGCGGTGCACCACGCGTTCACCTCGCCGAAGCCGGAATCGGTGGACACCTTCGACACCGACCCCGGCGCCGCGCTGGCCTACGCCTACGACATCGTCTGCAACGGCAACGAGATCGGCGGCGGCAGTATCCGTATCCATCGCAAGGACGTGCAGGAACGCGTATTCAAGGTGATGGGGATCAGCGAAGCCGAAGCGCAGGAGAAGTTCGGCTTCCTGCTGGACGCATTCGCCTTCGGCGCCCCGCCGCACGGCGGTATCGCCTTCGGGTGGGACCGCATCGTCGCCCTGCTGGCCGGCCTGGACTCCATCCGCGAGGTGATCGCCTTCCCGAAGACCGGGGGCGGGGTCGACCCGCTCACCGACGCGCCGGCGCCGATCACCGCCCTGCAGCGCAAGGAAGCCGGTCTGGACGCCGCACCTCAGCCCAAGGGGAAGGGGTCGGAGAGCAACGGCGCGGTGCAGGCCGCGGCTCCGGCCGGTGGCGGCGCCTAGGTTCCCGCTACACGGGTGACACCGGGCCCCCGGTGAGCGTGCGATACGCGTAGGTGACCGCGATCGTCGCCACCGGGCCCGCGACCAGCAGGCCGAGCCCGCAGGCCAGCAGGCCGAGTGCCGTGACCACGACCACTGTGAGCACCAGGAGCAGCACCCGTACCGGGTCCCGTAGCACCAGCAGGAAGCTGGACCTGATGGCTTCCACCGGGCTCTGCCCCTGTTCGATGGCGAAGTGCAGCGAGAACATACAGCCGATCCCCACCGCGATCCCCGGGAGCAGGCACAGCGCGGAGGCCAGGGTGGTCGCGAGGAAGGCGAGCAGCGCGGTCAGGAACGCGTTCGCCATACTGCCCAGATAGAAGTAGGAACCGAAACCCGGCCGGTAACCGTCTGTTTCGTACAGCGCGCCCCGCACCATGGCGGCTTGTAGCAGCCACAATCCGGCCATGACGGCGGCGAATATCACGAACAGGCCGAGCGCCGAGCGCGGCTCCGCCACCCGGACGACCAGACAGACCAGCAGATAGATGATCAGGCCGAGCGAGGTGACCGCGACCCACGGTCCCGGGTTGCGCTTGAACTTCTCCAAGCCGTAGCTGAGCGCGTGGCCGATATCGAGCCGACCCGGGATCCCGGTGCCGTAGGCCTGGTAGCCGTAGGTCCGGGTGTTCGGGTCCGGCCCCGTGCCGGTCGGCCCGTACACCGGCTGACCGGGGACACCGCCGGGCTCCGCGGTGCCGTGCGGTGTGGTGCCCGCGGGCCCCGGAGCGCCGGCCCCGGCGGCACCGGGCGGTGGGGTGTCGCGCGGCGCACCGGGCGTTTCGTCCACGGTGCCCGGCCGGGTGGCGGGTGGTTTGCCCGCCGGTGGTGGGGCGCCGGGGAGCGGAGTGTCGCTGCTCACCACGGCACTGCCGCCCTGGCCCGCGGCGGCGGGCCGCGGGCCGCCGCGGGCGGGGGGCTGCTCACCTGCCGGATCGCCGGGAGAGACCGGGGCGGAACGCGGTGTGTCGGTCACGCTGGCATACCTTTCGACGCAGCTGGTTTCCGGTGTGGCGCACAGCAGTTCAGATCGAGAAAACCCGACCGGCACAGCGGTGTCAAGCAGGCCGGTCACGCGGCGGGGAGCGCGGCGGACACGCCGAGCGACACGGAAAGGTTGTTCAACCGCTCGCTAGAAGTGACCGAGTGCGAGTAACTTGAGATGCGATGACTGCACTACTGGCCGAACGAGCCACCGAAGTCGTATCCGCAGCACAGCAGTTGCTCACAAAGCGAATGGGTGCTCCGGTGAAGCTGAGCGACCCCACCGAACTCAGCGGCAGTGGACGGACGACCGTCCTCCGCGTCCGGGTCGCCGAGAACGCTTTCTCGCTACCCCGCACCCTGATCATCAAGCAGGTGCGCGGGTCGGTGTCGGACCCCAAGAACGTCACCGTCACCCCGGGTGTCGCGAGCGTCGATTCGGCCTTCCTCCGGGAGGCGGTGTCCTACCAGTTCACCACCGCACTGAGCCGCGGGGAACGCCCCGGCGCCTATCTGATCGCGCACAGCCTGCCCGACCGGTTGCTCGTCCTCAGCGATCTCGGGGAGAACACCAAACTCACCGATGTGCTGCGTTCCGGGATCGAACCGGCCACCCGCAATGCCATGATGGCGTTCGCACAGGCGCTCGGCCGGATGCACGCCGCCACGGTGGGCCGCGAACCCGATTTCGTGGCACTGCTGCGCCGTGTCGATGTCGTGCACCGGGTCGACGGAATAGCCCAGCAGGCGGAGGCCGCGGTCGCGGAGATGCCCGCGGTGCTGCGGCGCGAACTCGGTATGGAGGTACCCGACGAGGTGAGTGAACAGATCGCGCACGGCGCGCGCCTGTTCACCGGCGGCCGGTTCCGGGCGTTCAGCCCGTCGGACCTGTGCCCCGACAATGTGATCCTCAACGAAGAAGGCGCCCGGATACTCGACTACGAATGGGGCGGATTCCGGGACGCCACCCTCGATATCGCCTACGCGCTGGTCTCCTTCCCCGGATGCCTCTGCGATATCGAACTCTCCCGCGAACGCGCCCTGCAGATGGTGGAGGCGTGGCGCGCCGAAGTGGTCGGCGTCTGGCCGGCGCTCGCCGACGACGCGCTGCTCGCGGAGAAGATCCTCGAAGCCCGGCTGATCTGGGTGTGGCTGAGCACCTACTGGTTCCTGCCGGCCGACCACGCGCGCATCGCCGCCGCCCGCGAACACGGCCTGTCGGTGCCGCGCTCGGACGCGCTGCTCAACCGGTGGGCCGGCGTGGCCGAGGACGCGCGGTGCCTCGGCAACGACGCCGTCGGCGATTTCGCCGAAGTCGTCTGCGCGGTCCTCGACGAACACTTCAGCTGAGCTGTATCTTCTGGCGGCGCCTGCGGCGCCGCGGGGTCGAGGCCCCCGAAGGTCCCGCCGTTCAGGCCTCGAGACTCGAGCCTTCGGCTCATGCGACGTGCGGTGGGCCGCCC
>NZ_JBKOOL010000128.1:0-16334 GCF_046764065.1 Nocardia sp. NPDC002869 | reverse complement strand
GCCTACACCATGGGCCGGGCCGCGGACATGCTCGGCACCACCCAAGCATTCCTGCGCACCCTGGACGAGGCGAACCTGATCACCCCGCAACGCTCGCCCGGCGGGCACCGCCGCTACTCCCGCTACCAACTGCGCATCGCCGCCCGCGCCCGCGAACTCATCGACCACGGCACCCCCCTGGAAGCGGCATGCCGGATCATCATCCTCGAAGACCAACTCGCCGAAGCCCGCGAAATCAACACCACACTCACCGAGCAGGACTGACCACACCGATGCGCCCGCCGGCAAGGAAATCCCCCGGCCCCGGCCCGCGGCCGGTCACCGCCGGCTCAGATACCGGCACGCCGGTCGAGTTCGGCCCACACGGTTTTCCCGCCCTCCCGGTAATCGGTCCCCCACCGGGTCGCGAGCCGCGTGACCAGCAGCAGCCCGCGCCCGCCCGTATGGTCGGGCCGCCGGACCCGCGCCGGCGCGGGCGAGGCGTCGTCCACCTCGACACGGAAGCCACCCATGAATTGGATGAACACTTGATCGCGGCAGCCCCGGCACGGCCCCTGAAAAGCAAGAAACCCGCGCCATGGCGCGGGTTTCTGTGTTGGTCGGCTCCTAGATAGCGCGGACGCTCTGAGCCTGCGGGCCCTTCTGGCCCTGCTCGATATCGAACTCGACACGCTGCCCCTCTTCAAGGGACTTGAAGCCGGAGCCGGAAATCGCGGAGTAGTGGACGAAAACGTCAGGACCGCCACCGTCTTGCGCGATGAACCCGAAGCCCTTTTCGCCGTTGAACCACTTCACACTGCCTTGCGACATACTGTTATTTTACTTCCTGTTGCGAGCCGAGCGATCACTTCAACAACCCGTACTCACCTCCAGCATGCCACAGACCGGCCGCAACTGTCCCGAAGGGTGAGGCAGCACACGCCCGGCTCCGAAGCCGGCCGGCCCTCGTCGGACATCCGGGCGCTCTACAGCGACCGTCGTCTATCGGGCGCACACCTCAGATGGACGGGTCCGCGGCGGCGCCGCGCGCACCCGCAGCCGACGCGGAAGAACCGGCGTTCCCGACCGGGCCCGTAGAGCCGATCGCGACCGCTGTGGCTCCACAGATACAAGCGATTCCGAACCATCGGGAGCCCGACAGCGTCTCACCGAGAACGAGTAGACCGGCCAGCGCCGCGACGACGGGTTCCAGGCTCAGCAGGATCCCCGCGGTACCGGCCGGAATACGTTTCAGCGCAGCCATTTCCAAGGAGTACGGAATCACCGCGGACAGGATCGCGACCATCGCACCCAAGGCCAGGATCTCTGGCCGGAACACGGTGACGCCGTTGCTCGCGGCCCCGGCGGGGAGCCCGAGGCAGGCGGCCACCGGCAGAGCGATCCCCAGCGCCGAGTGCCCGAGGGTGGCGGCGAGAGCGCGGGAGAGCAGCAGATAGGAGGCCATCGCGGCGCCGGATATTCCGGCGAGCAGGAGTCCGAGCCAATGCAATTGGCCGGACGCCGGATCGCGGATCAACCACAGCCCGGCGGCCACGAGGGCCACCACCGCGAGGTCGCGCGCGCTCCGCGAACCCGCCACCGCGACGGTCAACGGGCCGAGCAGCTGAATTGTGCCGGCGATGCCGAGTGGCAGAGATATCGCCCTCGTCCTCCCGGCCCACAGTCCGCCGGTCGACGATCCCCGGTTCGAGCAGGCGGTGGTCTTCGACGATGCCCAGGAGCTGCTCGTAGCC
This sequence comes from Nocardia sp. NPDC002869, assembly GCF_046764065.1. Taxonomy (NCBI): domain Bacteria; kingdom Bacillati; phylum Actinomycetota; class Actinomycetes; order Mycobacteriales; family Nocardiaceae; genus Nocardia; species Nocardia sp. NPDC002869. The sequence goes on along the minus strand of NZ_JBKOOL010000128.1, from coordinate 14,601 downwards.
GAAGAACACCCGCTCACCCGGCGCGACGCGGTGGAACTGGCCGATGCGGCCGCCGAGACCTGGATTGTGAAACCCGAACACAACGACTCCTACGATGTGCTCGTCGCCGCGTGCGCCACGGCCGGTTTCACCCCCCGCATCACCCACCACCTCAAAGAATGGTTCGCCGTATCCGCCGCCGTCGCACACGGTTTCGGTGTCTGCCTGCTACCGCGTATGGTGCCCGTTCCGGATCACCATCGAGTGGTGCGGATACCGTTACACGGGGCCACGCGACCGACCCGCGTGATCATCGCCGCCACGCGCCGCGGCGGCCGCGAACATCCCCTCGTCGTCGCCGGCCTGGGCGCCGTGGCCGCGGTGGTGGAAGAGTTGAGGGGTCGCTGACCGCGACAGCTGCTCGAGAAGATTCGGTAGGCCCCGGCCGACGGGCGCGGACCTACCTGCTCGGCTTGTCGTGCCGCTTTCCCCATCCCCCTTCTACCTTATACACGATCCGCGGCCCTCATGAGACGTCGATTTGTGGTCCATAATCGCCCACTGATGCGGAAACCACCAGGTGAGGAGTGGCGGATGAGTTATGTGCTGGGCTTCGAGGAGATCGACCGGACGCACGTCGCGACCGTTGGCGGCAAGGGCGCGAACCTCGGCGAGCTGTCGCGGATCGACGGTATCGCGGTACCGGAGGGTTTCTGCGTGACAACGGCCGCCTTTCAGCGGGTCGTTGCCGAAGTGCCGGCGATCGACGACAGGATCGATCGGTTGTCGCAGCTCGAACCCGATGACGGGGAGTCGATCCGGGTGCTGAGCGCGGAGATTCGCGCAGCGATCGAAGAATGCGCTGTTCCCGGCGATGTGGCGGCGGCGATCACCGGCGCACTCGCCCGGCTCGGGGCGCAGGATGCCTGTGCCGTCCGATCCAGCGCGACGGCCGAGGATCTGCCGACCGCGTCGTTCGCCGGTCAGCAGGACACCTTCCTGAACGTCGCGGGACCGGAGGCGGTGCTGCGGCACGTCGGCCGGTGCTGGGGATCGCTGTTCACCGAGCGCGCCGTCACCTACCGCCTGCGTAACGGCTTCGATCAGCGGACGGTGCGGATGGGGGTGGTCGTGCAGCGGATGGTGTTTCCGCGGGCGGCCGGCATCCTGGTCACCGCGGACCCCCTCACGTCCAACCGGAAGGTGGTTTCCGTGGACGCCGGGTTCGGCCTCGGTGAGGCCCTGGTCTCCGGTCTGGTGAACCCGGATGTCTACACGGTGCGTGACGGCGAAGTCGTTTCCGAGACGGTGGCCACGAAACGGATCGCTGTCGAGGCCGCACCGGAGGGCGGCACACGCGTCGCGGAGATCGAGCCCGAACGGCAGAACCGGCCGGTGCTCACCCCGGCGCAGATCGTGCGCCTCGCGCAACTGGGCCGCCGCATCGAGGCGCATTTCGGCAGCCCCCAGGATATCGAATGGTGCCTGGTGGACGACGAGTTCCGCATCGTGCAGAGCCGGCCGATCACCACACTGTTCCCGATTCCCGAGGCCGACGACGACGAAAACCACGTATACATCTCCGTCGGCCATCAGCAGATGATGACCGACCCCATGAAGCCACTGGGACTCTCCGTATGGCAACTGACCAGCCCGGCGCCTATGCGGCACGCGGGCGGGCGGTTGTTCGTCGACGCCACCCGGCGCCTGGCTACGCCCGCGGCTCGCGCGGCCATGGTGGAGGGTTTCAGCAAATCCGATCCGCTGACCGGGGACGCGCTGCGGACCGTTCTCGAGCGTGACGACTTCCTCCCGTCGGGCCCGGACGAGGGGCCCGGCGGTCCGCTGGCCGCCGCCGGCCCCACCCTGATCGAGGCCGATCCGGCCGTGGTCGCCGAGCTGATCGCGGACAGCGAGGCGTCCCTGGAGGCCCTGAAACGCGATATCGGAACCAAATCCGGGCCGGAGCTGGTCGACTTCGTCCTGGCCGATTTCCGAGAGCTGCGCCGGGTGCTGTTCCATCCGCGCAGCCAGCAGGTCATCAAGGCGGGAATGGAGGCCACCTGGTGGCTCAACGATCAGCTGCAGGAGTGGCTGGGCGAGAAGAACGCGGCCGATATCCTCGCGCAATCGGTTCCGCACAACGTCACCGCGGAGATGGGTCTGGCGTTGCTCGATGTCGCCGATGTGATCCGGCCGCACCCGGAGGTGGTGGCTTTCCTGCGGCACATCGAGGACACGGGTGCCGACGGGAGCGGTTTCCTGGACGAGCTGGCACAGCTGCCGGGCGGTCGTGCGGCACGCGCGGCCATCGACGCCTATCTCGACCGGTACGGAATGCGTTGTGCCGGCGAAATCGACATCACGCGGCCGCGCTGGAGCGAACAACCCGCCGCACTCGTGCCGACGATCGTCAACAACATCAAGAGTTTCGAGCCGGGCGCCGGCACCCGACGCTTCGAGAACGGCCGGCTCCAGGCCGAGCGGAAAGCGCATGAACTGCTGGAGCGGCTGCGCGCGCTACCGGACGGGGCCCGCAAGGCCGAGGAGACCATGCGGATGATCGACCGGGTCCGCACCTTCTCCGGATACCGGGAGTATCCGAAATACGGCATGGTCAGCCGCTACTGGGTCTATAAACACGCTTTGTCGCGGGAGGCCGAGCGTCTCGTGCAGGCCCGGGTGCTGCGCGAGCCCGACGATATCTTCTTCCTGACGTTCGAGGAACTCCACGAGGTCGTGCGCACGCACCGGGCGAGTGCGGAACTCATCCGCGAGCGGAGGGACGCGTTCCGGTCGTACGAGGCGCTCACGCCGCCCCGCGTGCTCACCTCGGACGGCGAGGCCGTCACCGGCGCGTATCGGCGCGCGGATGTACCGGACGGTGCGCTACCCGGAATGCCGGTGTCCGCCGGGACCGTCGAAGGGCGTGCCCGGGTCGTCCCGGAAATGGCGCAGGCCGATCTCGAACCGGGCGATATCCTGGTCACCGCCTATACCGATCCGAGCTGGACTCCCCTGTTCGTCGCGATCACGGGCCTGGTAACGGAGGTGGGCGGGCTGATGACGCACGGCGCGGTGATCGCCCGCGAGTACGGCCTGCCCGCCGTGGTGGGTGTGGAGCATGCCACCCGGCTGATCCGGGACGGGCAGCGGATCCGGGTGAACGGGACGGACGGGTACATCGAGATCCTGTCCCGGCCGGACGAGTGAGATTCGAGGCAGCCCGGGCCCCCGAACTCGGCACGCCGTAGCCCGCACACGTCGAAGCCGCTCTCGGGGAGAGGAATTACGACCGGGTCGTTCGCCGGGGAACCCGACCGGGTCCGGGTCACCGGGCGTGCTCACCACAATGCGGGACCGCCGAGCCGGAAGCGGCGGGCGTGCCGCGAGCTCGGTACCCGAGAACTCAGATGCGCTCTTTGGACCTGGTCCGCACCCGCAGCGCGATCGGTTTCTGGGTTTCGGCGAAGAAATCGTTGCCCTTGTCGTCCACCACGATGAACGCCGGGAAATCCTCCACCTCGATCTTCCAGACCGCTTCCATACCCAGCTCGGGGTATTCCAGGACCTCCACCGATTTGATGCAGTCCAGGGCGAGCCGGGCGGCGGGGCCACCGATGGAGCCGAGGTAGAAGCCGCCGTGTTCCTTACACGCCTTGGTGACCTGAGCCGACCGATTGCCCTTGGCCAGCATCACGAACGACCCACCGGCCGCCTGGAACTGGTCGACGTAGGAGTCCATCCGGCCCGCGGTGGTCGGGCCGAAGGAACCCGAAGCGTAGCCGTCGGGGGTTTTGGCCGGCCCCGCGTAGTACACCGCCATATCGCGCAGGTACTGCGGCATCTCCTCGCCCGCGTCCAGCCGCTCCTTGATCTTGGCGTGCGCGATGTCGCGGGCCACCACCAGCGGACCCGACAGCGAGAGCCGGGTCTTCACCGGGTATTTCGACAGCTCCGCGCGGATCTCGTCCATCGGCCGGTTCAGATCGACCTGCACCACATCGCCGCCGAGGATCTCGTCGGTCTGCTCGGGCAGATACTGCGCGGGTTCACGTTCGAGCTGCTCCAGGAATACGCCCTCGGGGGTGATCTTGGCCAGCGCCTGCCGGTCCGCGGAGCACGACACCGCGAGCGCCACCGGGCAACTCGCGCCGTGCCGGGGCAGCCGCACCACGCGGACGTCGTGGCAGAAGTACTTGCCGCCGAACTGGGCGCCGATCCCGAAGGACTGGGTCAGTGTGAAGACTTCCTGCTCGAGTTCGAGATCGCGGAAGGCGTGCCCGGTCATCGAACCCTCGGTGGGCAGGTTGTCCAGGTAGTGCGCGGACGCGTATTTGGCGGTCTTGAGCGCGAATTCGGCGCTGGTACCGCCGATCACCACGGCGAGGTGGTAGGGCGGGCAGGCCGCGGTGCCCAGCGACCGGATCTTCTCGTCGAGGAATTCCAGCATCCGGGTGGGGTTCAGGATGGCCTTGGTCTCCTGGTACAGGAACGACTTGTTGGCCGAACCCCCGCCCTTGGCCATGTACAGGAACTTGTAGGAGGGCTGCGCGGGATCGCCGGGCGTGGAGTACAGCTCGACCTGCGCGGGCAGGTTGGAGCCGGTGTTCTTCTCGTCCCACATGGTGAGGGGCGCGAGCTGGGAGTACCGCAGGTTCAGTTTCGTATAGGCGTCGAATACGCCGCGGCTGATCCATTCGGCATCGTCGGCACCGGTGAGCACGCCCTCGGATTTCTTACCCATCACGATGGCGGTGCCGGTGTCCTGGCACATGGGCAGGATGCCGCCGGCGGAGATGTTCACATTCTTGAGCAGGTCCAGCGCGACGAAACGGTCGTTACCGCTGGCCTCGGGGTCGTCGATGATCCGGCGCAGCTGGGCCAGATGCGCGGGGCGCAGGTAATGGCTGATGTCGTGCATCGCCTCGGCGGTCAGCAGTCGCAGGACCTCGGGATCGACCTGGAGGAAAGTCCGGCCGCCGGATTCGAAGGTGCTGACGCCCTCGGTGGTGAGCAGCCGGTACGGGGTGTCGTCGGCGCCGATCGGGAGCAGGTCTGAATAACGGAACTCGGGCGCGGTCACCGATCGCACTCCTTTGGAGGTGGGCTGCGGGTCGAGCACGACGCAGTCGCCGGTGAAGGCGACTGCGCCGGGGTCTGGCACAGCGAGCCTAGCGACCGACGACCGCCGCGCTGCGAGTTAGGCGAACCTAAGCAACAATCCCGGGCAACGGAGCGGCGCGACCGGCGCACCGGTAGGCCCGGCGATTCACCAGACCAGGTCGAGCTGTTGGAGACCGCGGAAGTAGAACGCCGGAGAGTAGCTCGGATGATACGACGGGGCGATCTGTGCGCGCGGGAGCCGATCGGCAAGCATCGCCAGACCCTCGATACCCTCGTGATGGGCAAGGATCCGACCGAGACAGCGATGGATTCCCTGGCCGAATGCCATATGCCTGCGAATGTTTTCTCGGCCCCGCCGGAAGCGGTCCGGCTCGCCGAAAACATCGGGATCACGATTGGCCGCACCGAAGAGGAGCAGTACCTGTTGGCCCTGCTCGATAGTTTTCCCACCGATCTCTACATCACGGGTGGCAAGTCTGGAGAGTCCCCGGTGGGGAGCCTCCAGACGCAAGGTCTCCTCCCAGATCTCGGGTATCACCGCGGGCCGGACAGCCGCCTCACGCCACAACCCGCCGTCGTCGGCGGTCAGCATGAGATACACAGCGCTGTCGATCCCATCTGCCGTGGTGTGGATCCCGCCCGCGTACAGACCTCTGATGAACATCTTCATATCCGGTAGGGCTCTATCGTCCGGAATCTGTTCGTCCGCGTAGAAACGCACCAGGTCCGAGACGATGTCGTCGCGTGGGTCCGCACGGCGGTCGGCGATGAGCTGTTCGAGGTACAGCTCGTATTCGACGTACTGGTGCGCCAACTCGATTTTCCGATCGTGCCCGATCAACGGGCTCATCAGGCCGAGAAAGGCATCATTCCATGTCTCCACCCGGTCCATATCGGATTCCGGAATGCCCACCAACCGGCTGAGTACGCGCTTGACATACGGCAACGTGAACCCCGCGACGAGTTCCACCGCGCCGTCATCGACAAAAACGTCGATCAACGAAGCTGCCAACTCCCGCATGTACGGTACCTGCCGCTGAATCCGCTGCCCGTCCATCACTGCATGGCCGATGCGACGCATCGCACGATGCTCGGGCGGGTCGGTCTGCAGCATATGCCGGCCGGGCGGGCCTGCTTGCGCGATGATATTCAACACATCGGGTGGAAGCAGTTTATCCAGCGGCGGTACGGCAGAAGCATTGGAGAAGGTTTCGGTATCGGCGACCACGCGTTCGATATCGCGGTAGCGCGTCAGTAGCCAGGCACCGATCGCCGGGTTCCAGATCACCGGCGCATTCACCTGCGACCAGGCGTAATACTGAAACGGATCCTCCCGATGTGGGGATCTGGTCGGGTCGTAGTCGGTGTCGATCTCCGGGTGCGGGACAACGCTATCGGTCACAAGCATTCCTTGGCCACAATTCGTACGGATCCGCACAACCTATGGCACCCCGACCGGTCGCTACTCCCAGTGACGGGGACCACAGCCGCTATGAACACCGGGTTCCGCGACCGTAGACCGATTCACGCAGCTCCGAGCCCGGACCGTTCCGCAGATCGGCCCGGGCGAAGGGCATCAGACAGCTTCGACAGGCGTATTTGCCGGCACCCGGCTCTCGGTCACAGTGTCGACGCCCAGCCGACGCTCGAAACCCTCCGGGATCACGATATCGGACCGGTCCAGCTCGGTGACCGTGGTCTTGCGCAGCCCGAGCAGCGCGGAATCGATTCCGCCGCGCAGGATATCGAGCACGTTCTCCACTCCGGCCTGCCCGTTCGCCGCCAGACCCCACAGGTACGCGCGGCCGATCATCACCGCCCGCGCCCCGAGCGCCACGGCCTTCACCACATCACTGCCGCGCCGGATCCCGCCGTCGAGCAGGATCTCGATCTCGTGGCCCACCGCATCCGCCACCACCGGGAGCGCGCGGATGGCGGCCGGAGTGCCGTCGAGATTGTTGCCGCCGTGGTTGGACACCGAGATGGCCGCCACGCCTGCATCGACCGCGCGGCGCGCGTCGTCCACCCGCATCACACCCTTGAGCATGACCGGCCCGTCCCACTGTCGGCAGACCCAGGCGACATCGGCCCAGTCCGGCGGAGGCGTACCCATCCATTCGCCGTAGGCACCGAAAAAGCCCGGCGCGGGAGCCTCCCCCAGGGCCATATTGGGCGCGGTGAGGTCGGGCAGCGAACCCGATTTCAGATAGCGGGTCAGCCAGCGCGGTTTGGCCACCATCTGCGGCGCGAAACTCGCCATCGTCTTGAGGTCCAGCTTCTCCGGGATCACCGGGCTGCCCCAGTCGCGGCCGTGCGAGAACGACCAGTCGAGCGTGAGGATCAGGCCCACCGCCCCCGCGGCCTTCGCCCGCGCCATCCGCCCGGCGATATCGTCCTTGCTGCCGCACCAGTAGAGCTGGAAGAAGGTGGCGGGGTTGGCGGCGACGACCTCCTCGACCGATTTGCTGGCGAACGAGGAGAGCCCCATCGCGGTGCCGCGGGCCGCCGCGGCACGGGCCACGGCGACCTCACCGTCGGGATGTACGGCCTGGACGCCGGTGGGCGAGATGATCACCGGCAGAGAGATCCGCTGCCCCAGCACGGTGGTGGACTGGTCGCGGTCGCCGATGGGTCCGGCGACATGCGGGGCGAAGCCGAGCTCGCCGAAGGCGGCTTGGTTGTCGTCGATGGTCAGCCCGCGTTCCGAACCGGCCACCAGCGCGCCGTACACAGATTTCGGCAGCCGTTTCTTCGCCCGCCGATGCGCCTCGGCGACGGTTTCGAACCACGGATTCATGGTCGGATCCTTTCCACTGGTTCCGGCCACCACTGCCGGATCTGGTCGTACAACTGGAAGATGAGCAGGTCGAGCAGCCGGGCACCCTCGGCCGCGGTGGCACCGGTGGGATCGCCGAGCACACCGTTGGCGCTCACCGCCGCGACGCCACCGGCCCGCAGCCGCGGCAGGATTTCGGCGAGCGGCCGGGTATCACCGGGTTCGGCGCGGTCGGCGCGCACGCGGTCCGGGTCGAGCGCCAGTTGCAGCGAGGTTTCGGTCCGTCCGGCGTGCGCGTCGCCGTCGTGGCGCGGCAGGAACAGCCGGATATCGCGGGATTCGCGCCGCAGCAGGTCCACTGCCCGGCGCAGCGCCTCGATATTGCCGCCGTGCCCGTTGACCAGCACGATCCGCTCGAAAGTAGCGGTCGCCGAACGGCACAGTTCCACGACCAGCAGTTCCAGGGCCGCCAAACCTATCGACAGCGTGCCGGGGAATCCGGCGTGCTCGCCGCTGGCGCCGTAGGCGATCGCGGGGGCGACGAGCACATCGGGACGTCGCGCGGCCACACCCTCGCACAGTGCGGCGGCGAGATCGGTATCGGTGGACAGCGGCAGATGCGGTCCGTGTTGCTCGGTCGCGCCCACCGGCACCACCAGCACCGGCGCGGCGACGCGCAGCGCGTCCACGTCGGGCGATGTGAGGTCCGCCACCATCATGGGCCGAGATTAACGTCAGTCACTGACATAATCAAGAGGCCCGCACCCGGAAGGGCTACGACGCCGCAGCGGGGCCGAAAAACATAGGGGTACCGTCCCCGAACACGGTGGCAGCAGCGCAGTATTACCGCGTGACACCACAGCACTCCCGCGGCCGCCCGCGGGGAACCACCAAACGCGAGCTCGAGCTGATCGCGATGCGGTTGTTCAGTGAGCAGGGCTTCGACGAGACCACCGTGGAGCAGATCGCCGCCGCGGCCGGGATCAGCGGTCGTACCTTCTTCCGTTACTTCCCGGGGAAGGCGGAGGTGCTCTGGTACTCGTTCGACGACGAGGTCACCGCGCTCCGTGCCGCGTTCGCCACTGTGCCCGATGCCGAACCCATGATGGCGGCGGTCCGGCGGGTGGTGGTGAACGCCAACCGGTACCGCGCCGAGGACGTCCCCGAGTTGCGCATGCGGATGAAACTGGTCGCCGACGTGCCGGCACTGGCCGCCACCGCGGGCACCCATTACGACGCGTGGGAGCGGGCGGTGGGCGAGTTCGCCGCCGGCCGGCTCGGAGAACCCGCCGATTCGCTCGTCCCGATGGCGGTCGGCCGCACCACACTGGCCGCCGCCCGGGCGGCCTTCGACGCGTGGCTGGCCCGGGCGGACGCGGATCTCACCGTGTACCTCGATCGGGCACTGGCGGCGCTGGAACGAGGTTTCGCCACCCCCGGCGCGACGCCGCTCACCTCGGCGCGGTAGAACCGGACCGGCAGGTTTCGCCAGTATGGACGCGCGGGTATGACTAGGCTCGGTATCGGCACGACCGCCGGAAAATCTATGATGTACCCGACCGCCGTCGAAAGGGGCACAAGTTACATGTCCGAGGTGTCCATGGGCCTTTCGGCGGACTCATTGGCTGCGGGACCCGTAGACAATCTGCTTCCGCAGCTCGTCGAGCACTTGCGCCAGAACCGCACCGCGCTGCGTGAGGAGTGGGCCCGCCGGATCACCGAGGCGCGCCTGCTCACCGCGATGACGCCCGAAGAGGTCTTCTCCGAAGCCACGTCGGTCTACGACAATTACGTCGAGGTTCTGGAGACCGGTAGCGTCGAGGCGCTGCAGGCCTACGCCCGCGATCTCTCCGAGCGCATCATTCCGCGCGGGGTGGAGACCGACGAGGTCCTCGGCATGGTGCTGCTCCTGCGCGACGTACTGGCCCGTTCGCTGTTCGAGAAGTACCAGTCCAATTTCGAATTACTGAACGCGGTACTCGACGCCTACGAACCTGCGGCCAACCGGATCGCCAACACGGTGGGCGTTTCCTTCGTGCAGGAGCGCGAGCGCGTCATCCGGCAGCAGCAGGAAGCGATCCGCGAGCTGTCCACCCCCGTGCTGCAGGTGCGCGAACAGCTGCTGATCCTGCCGATAATCGGTGTACTGGACAGTCAGCGGGCCCGGCAGCTCACCGAACAACTACTGCGCGCCATCCGCAACAATCGCGCCAAGGTCGTGGTCATCGATATCACCGGTGTGCCCGATATCGACTCCACGGTGGCCAACCACCTGGTCCAGACGGTCGACGCGTCGGGCCTCATGGGCGCCAGCGTCATCATGACCGGCCTGTCCTCGGAGATCGCGCTGACACTGGTCACCATCGGTTTGGACCTGTCGAAGATGAACGCGGTCGGCGATCTGCAGGGCGGTATCGAGGAAGCGGAGCGGTTACTGGGCTACGAAGTGTCCAGAGTGACCGAGCGCAGCGAACGCGATTCGCGCTGACCGGAAATCACTATGCCAGTACCGATACTCAAACAGGGCACCTATCTCATCGCGTCGGTGCAGTCGGCGCTGACCGACGCCGATACCGAGCGGTTGCAGGACGACCTGATGAAGCAGGTCAGCAAGTACCGCGCGCAGGGCATCATCGTCGACGTGACGGCCATCGATGTGATGGATTCCTTCGCGGCCAGATCACTGCGCACCATCGCGCACATGACCCAGCTGCGCGGCGCCGAAACCGTCATCGTGGGCCTGCAACCCGAGGTCGCGTTCGCCATGGTGCAGCTCGGCCTCACCTTCGAGGACATGCACACCGCACTGGATCTCGAGGAGGGCCTGGCCTGGCTGAACCACAAGGCTTCGCGGCGCCAGCACCGAGATGGTCGTGACAGTGCCCGCTGAACAGGTGGTTATCGCGGTGAAGATGTCGAACGACATCGTGACCGCACGTCAGGCCGGGCGTGAGCTGGCCGAGGAACTCGGCTTCACGCTCACCGACCGGACCATGATCTCCACGGCGATCTCGGAGGTCGCGCGGAATATCACCAGTTACGCCGGTAGCGGCGAGATCCGGCTGCAGGTCGACGAGCGCGACGGCCGCCGCGCCCTGGTGGTCCAGGCCAAGGATCAGGGTCCCGGGATCATCGATATCGCCCGGGCCATGGAGGACGGTTATTCGACCGGCCTGGGCCTGGGGCTCGGTCTCCCCGGTGCCAAACGGCTGATGGACGGTATGGCCATCGAATCCGCGCCCGGCCGAGGCACATTGGTGGAGATGTGGAAGTGGGTACCCCACGGTGCATGAGGACGGGTACATCGGCCGGATCGAATGGGCGATGGCCGGCCGAGCCCTCCCCGGCCAGGATGTGTCCGGGGATCGGTGTGTCGTCCTGGACACCGGTACCGGCACCGTATTGTTCGCGGTACTCGACGGTCTCGGCCACGGAGCGGCCGCGGCCGCCGCGGTGGACCGCGCGACCCGGGTACTCGCCGAGAACCGCACCGAGCCGCTGGACGTGCTGATGGTGCTGTGCCATCGGGCCATGTCCGATACGCGTGGCGCCGCGGTCACCCTGGCTTTGTTCGGTGCGGAGGAAACGCAGTGGCTGGGTGTCGGGAATATCGATTCGATCGTGCTGACCGCCGGCCCTACCGGGCCGCAGGTCAGCGCCACCGCGCTACAGAGCGGGGGGATCGTCGGATACCGGCTGCCGTCCATTCTGCAGCCGCAGACCGTTCCGGTCCGGCCGGGCGATCTGCTGCTGATGTCCACCGACGGGGTGGAGGCGGAACCGGGCCATGGTGTGGACCTCGCGAAGTCCACCGCCGATATCGCCCAGGAGCTGCTGAGCCGGCACGCCAAGGACACCGACGACGCCCTGGTGCTCGCGGCGCGGGTGCGGGGCGTGTCGAACGGAACCGCCCAGCGGGAAGCGTCGTGATCCGGCGAGGCCGGCAATGAGCACCGTGCTCGCGGCGTTCCTCGACGCCTACGCCGACGCGTTGCGCCGCCATCTCGCCGACCCGGAGGGCGACGGCCTGGCCGAGGGGCATGAGCTGGGCCGCCGGGCGCTGGTCGAGGGCATCAGCCTGCTCGATCTCACCGAGCACCACTTCCGGGTGGCGAAACAGGTACAGTCCCAGGCCGGCGAGACGGCCGGGCCGCACGATGCGGGCCGCGTGGAGAATCGGCTCGCCGAGGACGCGCTCGAATTCCTGCTGCAGACCCTGATCACGCTGGATGTCGCCACCCGCGGTTACCTCGACGGCACCCGCCGGTACGAACAGCAGCGGTCCCGGGCCGACGATCTGGCCGGGCGCGACGAATTCCGCACCGCCCTGGTCGAATCGCTGCAGGACGGGTTCTTCGTCGCCGATGCCCGCGGCACCATCATCGAGGTGAACAAGGCGTTCGGCGAGCTCACCGGCTACGCCGCGACCGGCGTGCCCTATCCGCTGCCGCATCCCTGGTCGATCCCGGAGGGCCCGCGTTACCCCGACCTGGGTACCGAGGCGTCCCGTTTCGTGGTACCGATCCAGCATCGGGACGGCCGCCGACGCTGGATCGCGGTGAGCACCAGCGCGCTGGTCAAACCCGACGGCGAGGAGCACATCTTCGTCGGCACCGTCCGTGATGTCACCGCCGAGCACGACGCCCAGGCGCGCGACCAGGCCGCGAACCGGCTGGCCACCGCGCTGGCCGCGGCCACCACGGTCGCCGAGGTCCTCGAGGTGGGGCTGGACGAGCTGCGGCGCACGGTCGGCGCGGAGACCGCGGTGGTGGCGGTCTGGGCCGGTCTCACCGCGCCGGAGGTCTACATTTCCGGCAATCCCCCGGCCGCCGCGGGCGGTTCCCGGCTCGAACCGGCGACGGAAGCGATTCTCAAACGCGCCCGCGTGCGGCCCGGCCGCACGCTCATCGCGGTCCCGGAGGGCGCGGGCAGCGCACAGGGCATCGTGGCGCCGCTCGGCGAGAAGAGCGATGCCGCGCTGTGGCTGCGCTTCGCCGTCCCGCGGGTCGTCGACGCCGCCGACTGGACGCTGTTCTCGCTGCTGATCGGGCATCTCAGCCTGGCCGTCCAGCGCGCCCGCAACTTCGATCAGGCGCGCTCCACCTCGCTGACCCTGCAGCGCGCCATGCTCGGTCCCATCGAACTCCCACCCCGGTTCTCGGTGCACTACGAACCGGCGCTGCCGCCGCTCGAGATCGGCGGCGACTGGTACGACGTGGTCCCGCTGCCCGACGGCACCATCGGCGTGGTGGTCGGCGACTGTGTGGGCCGCGGCCTGTCCGCGGCCGTGGTGATGGGTCAGTTGCGTACCGCCGCCCGCGCGCTGCTGCTGCGCGGCGCCGGACCGGCCCAGCTGCTCACCGAACTCGACCCGGTGGCGGCCCGGATTCCGGGAGCGCTGTGCACCACCGTCTGCGCGGCGGTGCTGGATCCGGTGCGCGGGCTGGTGCGGTACAGCAACGCCGGTCATATGCCGCCCATCCTGGCCGATGTGGACAAGACCGGGCGCATGCTGGAGGGCGGCCGGTCGGTGCCGCTGGCGACCTTCGAGACCCCGCGCCGACCGGAGGCCACCACCCCGCTGCCGCCCGGATCGACCCTGGTGTTGTTCACCGACGGCCTGGTGGAACGCCGCGGCGAGGATATCGACGAGGGTTTCACCAAAATCGCGACCATCCTGGCCGACACCGCCGAGAAGTTACCGCGCCAGGTCGCCGACTCGGTGTTGTCGGCGCTGCGGCCCGAGGGCGGATACGACGACGATATCGCCATGGTGGTCTACCGGCAGCCGCCCGCGCGGCTCCGGCTGGATGTACCGGCCCGCCCGGACCGGCTGGCCATGCTGCGTCGTACGCTGACAGCATGGCTGTCGTCCGCGGCGGTACCGCACAACCTCACCTCGGATCTGGTGGCCGCCACCAACGAGGCGTGCAGCAACAGTATCGAGCACGCCTATCGCGACGGCGGCGGTGACGCCGAACGGGTGGTGCTCACCGCCGAATGCGTAGGCGACCGGGTGGTCATCGAGACCACCGATACCGGGACCTGGCGTCCGCGTCCGGCCGATCCGGGACCGCGAGGTCGCGGCATCGATATGATGCGGGCGCTCACCGAAGAACTCGAGATAGATCACCATTTGGGTCCCGGAACCCGGGTACGGATGTCGGTCACGCTTCCGGCGATCACGTTCCCGGTGGCCAGCGCCCTGCGCGGGACCGCGAACAGGTCCGGCGGGGATACGATGCAGCGAGATCGAGAGACTCATGGCAGATTGTGATGATGTGACCAATACTCCTCCAGACGCGAACCCGCTCACGGATACGATGACGACCTCGGTCGCCGACCACGACGGTGTCACCGTGCTCACGGTGACCGGAGAGGTCGACCTCGCCACGGCTCCTGCCCTGGAGACCGCAATCGACGCCGCCCTCGACGCCGAACCGGCCGGCCTGGTGGTCGACCTGGCCGCCGTGAGCTTCCTGGCGTCGGCCGGGATGGCCGCGCTGGTCGCCGCCCATCAGCGCGCCGGCGACAAGACCACGATCGCCTTGGTGGCCGACGGGCCCGCCACCAGCCGGCAGCTCAAGATGACGGCTCTGGACCAGGTCTTCGCCCTGCATACGACGCTGGACGCGGCCCTGGCCGACTTCCGGGCGGGCTGAACCCCGGATATCGGAGCGGGCCGGGCCGGCGGATTACTCCGTCCGGCCCGGCCCGAG
>NZ_JBKOOL010000127.1:0-16630 GCF_046764065.1 Nocardia sp. NPDC002869 | reverse complement strand
CAAGGGGGCCTCGACCCCGCGCGCCGAAGGCGCGCCAGAAAACACAGCCCGGCCCCCCATGCTCCGGGGCGACGCCATAAACTCTGAGCAGGCAATTATCCGCGAATTCGGTTTGGAGCTTTCCCCGACAATGACTGAGCAGAACCCCACCGGTGCCGGTGCGTCCTATGCCGCAGCTGGAGTGGATATCGAGGCCGGTGACAGGGCTGTCGAGTTGTTCGCCCCGCTGGCGCGTAAGGCGAGCCGGCCCGAGGTGCAGGGCGGGATCGGTGGCTTCGCCGGATTGTTCGCGCTGAAGAAGAGCTATCGGGAGCCGCTGCTGGCTTCGTCGACCGATGGGGTCGGTACGAAGATCGCGGTGGCCCAGGCGCTGGACAAGCACGACACGGTGGGTCTGGACCTGGTGGCCATGGTCGTCGACGATCTGGTGGTGTGCGGGGCCGAGCCGTTGTTCCTGCAGGATTACATCGCGGTCGGCAAGGTGGTGCCGGAGCGGGTGGCCGAACTGGTGGCCGGTATCGCCGAGGGGTGTGTGCGGGCCGGTTGCGCGTTGCTGGGTGGTGAGACGGCCGAGCATCCGGGGATGATGGGTGCCCAGGATTACGATCTGTCGGCGACCGGTGTCGGTGTGGTCGAGGCCGATGATCTGCTGGGGCCCGATCGGGTGCGTCCGGGGGATGTGGTGATCGCGATGGGTTCGTCGGGTCTGCATTCCAACGGTTACAGTCTGGCGCGCAAGGTGCTGCTGGAGATCGACCGGATGGCGTTGACCGGGCATGTGGAGGAGTTCGGTCGCACCCTCGGTGAGGAGTTGCTGGAGCCGACCCGGATCTATGCCAAGGATTGCCTGGCGTTGATCGCCGAGACCGATGTGCGGACGTTCGCGCATATCACCGGTGGTGGTCTGGCCGCGAACCTGGCCCGGGTGTTGCCCGCGGGGCTGGTGGCCGAACTCGACCGCGGGACCTGGAATCCGGCGCCGGTGTTCAAGATGATCGCGCAGCGTGGCCGGGTGGAGCGCGTGGAGATGGAGAAGACGTTCAATATGGGCGTCGGGATGGTCGCCGTGGTCGCGCCCGAGGATGTCGATCGCGCGCTGGCGGTGCTCACCGCGCGCCATATCGAGTGCTGGACGCTGGGCAGCGTGAAGAAGGCCAAGGATGTGGATGCGCCGCGGGCGGTTCTGCTCGGGGACCATCCGCGTTTCTGATCCGCGGTCCGGCCGGCGTGATCCGGCGGCCGGACTTCCGGGTTCCATTGATGTTCCGTGCGTCTGATTCCGCGTGTCCCGATATCGCGACAATGCGGTCCTGACGGCCCGCGGGTCAACGCGCAGCTATCGGCATTCCGGAGTCGTGCACTCGGAGCGCGAGCCCCAGCGCGGTGACCGGACTTCTCGGACTCGACTTCCGCCCGGCGGGTGATAGATCGCCCACCGACTCTCGGTCGGAACCGACGCGATGATTCGAGTGCCGCTCGGGTCGCACCGCCGGTTCACGTCTTCCACCGCCGGGCAAACCGGCGGGAAACGGCGCGAACCGGCGTAAACGACCGAAAGGGAGGCCTACGGCCTCCCCCGAGCGTATGCACCCTGATCAGCGGCGCCAGCTGTCGTAGTCGTCGTCCACGTCCCACTTGGACAAGGAATTGTCCGCGTCGTGCTCATCCGACAGGACGCCACCGCGTGGGGCGTTGTCGCTACCGGAAAGCTCGCGCTGAAGGCTCGCGAAGTCGGTCGACGGCGAGCTGTACTTCAGCTCGCGCGCAACCTTGGTCTGCTTTGCCTTAGCCCGGCCACGGCCCATGGCTGACCCCCTCGCGTCACAGCGGGGCGGCCTGGGGATTGGTGGCGGCCCCGTTCGAATTAATATCTTCCTGACAGACACTTTAGCGCGTGTCCGGCCGTCGCGCTTCCACGAGTCGGCTATCCGCGGGATCAGCCGACCGGTTTGCCGATGTTTCGCCGCTCAGTCCCCAGGCGGAATCGAGCCCGGTATGACCCGGATCACACCGACCCGGGTTCCGCCGCCGAGCACCGGCGGGGCCGCGAGCGCCGCCAATTCATCGGACCATCCGATGCCCATACGCTGCAGGACTGCCATGGTCAGCGGGATTCTGGCGCGGTCGGCGCCGTCATCGATCTTGTAGGCGAAGGCGCTGCCGTCGGGTAACGCTCCGGCGTGCACGCCGTCGGCGCCGATCTTGCAGATCAGTTCGGGGACAGCGTTCATCGTCAGCAGATCGGGGCCGTTGGTGCCCGAAATCACCTGTGGATGCGCGCGGAGCGCCGTGGCGATCCGGCGTTCGGGTGTGCCGTCGGGGGCGGTGGCCAGGGCCGCGAAGGCACGCGCCAGATTCGTCAGTGAGACGGGGACGATGGGTAGGCCGCAGCCGTCGATGCCGAGATCGGTTTCCGGCTCACCGGTCGTCTCGATGATCTGGGCCAGCACGGCCTGCTGCAGCGGGTGGCCGACCTCGGTGTACCCGGTGACCGGCCAGCCGTTCACCGCGCAGGTCGCCAGCATGGCGGCATGTTTGCCCGAACAGTTCATATACCGCTTGGCGGGTTTCTCGCCGCGGTAGAGCACCTCGGCCCGGGTCCGCTCATCGCCGGGCAGGTCCGGGGGACAGGCCAGATCGTCCTCGCCGAATCCGAAACGGCGCAGCAACCGCTCGACCAATTCGATGTGCTCGGGTTCGCCGGTGTGCGAGGCGGTCGCGATGGCCAGTTCCGCATCATCGAGGGGGGTGAAACCGTGTTTGAGCAGGGTGAGCGCCTGCAGCGGTTTATTGGTGGAGCGCGGATAGATCGGCACGTGCACCGAACCGGCCGCGAAGCTCGGTTCCCCGTCGGGGCCGATGATCACCACCGAGCCCCGGTGCACACATTCCCGGAACCCCGAACGCACCACCTCGACCAGATCCACGCTCATCCGATCGCCTCCTGTTCCGGGGCCGGCTCGGCCGACGCGGCACCACGGCGCGTGTGCCGGGCGATCTGTGCGCGGATCTCATCGGAGATGGTGGGCTCGGCGGTGAGCAACCGTTCGAGCCGTGCGGGATCGGCACCGGTGAAGACATCGCGGACAGTGATGCCGTGCTCGGGCACGTGCACGCATTCGACCGGGTCGCCGGCGCCCACCTCGCCCTCGGTGAGGACCCGGAAATAGCATCCGGTGTTCGCCCGCAGGGCGAAGCGACGCACCCACTGCCGTTCCCCGGACCAGTGTCCGAAGGTGGCGCACGGCACCCGGGGCGCGCTCACCTCCAGTAGTGCGTCGCCGATGCGGCAGCGCGCGCCGAGCACGGCGTCGCTGAGCGGCAGCCCGGAGATACGCAGGTTCTCCCCGAACCACCCGGGTTCGAGGGTGCGGCCGAGTTCGGCCGCCCAGGTCCGGGCGTCCTCCTCGGCATAGCCGTACACCGCCTGGTGGACGCCGCCGTGGTCGCGGGTATTGCACACATGATCGCCGGCGAGCCCGAGCCGCCCGGCGCGCACCCGGCCGGGTACCGGGCGCTTGTCGATCGCGCTGCGCCCTACCCGCCCCGGCACCTCCAGGTCGGCATGGACGACACATGCGGCCAGCACCCGGCCGATGGCACCGACGTGCACAGCTGTCTCCTCTCGGCTCGTCGCCCGGCGCCGCTCAGCGGCCACGGAGCCGTTCGACGGCGCGACGCCCGGCCTGGGGAACGTCGTCGGCGATTACCGAATCGGGGTCGATGGCCGCGGCGGTGCCGCCCACGGTCAGCCGGGTGTCGGCGGGGACGGATCGCTTTATCAGGGCGAGCGCGACCGGGCCCAGTTCGTAGTGGTCGATCGTGGTGCCGAGGACGCCCACGGCACGGTTGCCGGCATCGACCGGTTCGCCGGGAGCGGGTCGCTCGTCGGCGGAGCCGTCCAGATGCAGCAGGACCAGCCGGCGCGGCGGTTTGCCGAGATTGTGGACCCGGGCCACGGTTTCCTGGCCGCGATAGCAGCCCTTGTTCAGGTGGACGGCCCCGTATTCGTCGGGCCCGCCGATCCAGTTCACCTCGTGCGGGATGGTTCGGTCGTCGGTGTCGAGGCCGATCCGGGGCCGCACGGCGGCCACCCGCAGCGCCTCGTAGGCCCACGAACCGGCCGGTTCGGCACCGGCGGCGGTGAGTTCGTTCCACCGTGACATGAGCTGTTCGCGGGGCAGAACGAGGTCGAAGGAGTCCGCGGTCGGCCAGGGCATCCGGCGCAGGAAACCGCCGCCCGGGACCGCGAGCGCCTCGTAGGTATCGGGCAGCCGGTCGAGGCCGAGTATGCCGGTCAGGGTCGCGACACCCGGGCCGAGCAGGCTCACGAGGGCGTGATCGGCCGCTTCCCGCGGCTGCGCGTCGGCCCAGAACACCATTTTGGTGAGGAAGTCCAGCAGGCCGGGACCCCGGTCGCCCTCGGTGTCGATCCACACCGTCGCGTCCAGTTCGGTGAGCACGAAATGGTTCAGTACCCGGCCGTTGAGGTCGAGATCCAGATTCTCCGCCGAGCGGCCCTCGCCCAGGTCGGCGATGTGCTGGCTGGTGATGGTGTGCAACCAGCTCAGTCGTTCGGCGCCGGTGACGGTGAGGACGAAACGGTGGGAACGGTCCACGATGGCCACGCGTTCGATCGCGGCGCGTTGTTCGCCGAGCGGATCACCGTAATGCCAGGGAACGGACTCGTCCGGCGAGCCGGGCGGGGCCGCGACGGCTCCCGGTACTGCGAGGACAGGGCTGGGTGCGGCGAGCACGGACACAGCTTCCACTCTAGGAGCAGATCACCCTGTCGTGCATCAGCGGGGGTTGACCAGGCGATTCGCCGCCGGGTCAGTCTTCGGGGCGTACCGGGACCAGCGGCAACCAGCGACCGATCTCGGCGGCCCGGCTGCCGGAGGCATCCACCGCGCCCGCGGCGACGGCGGCCGCGAATTCCTGGAGGCCGGTCGCCAGCAGCAGCCACGTCCGCGCATCGGTCTCCACCACGTTGGGCGGAGTGCCGCGGGTGTGCCGGGGGCCTTCGATGCACTGCACCGCGACGAAGGGCGGGACCCGCACCTCCACCGAATGTCCGGGAGCGGCCGCGGCCAGGGCTCGCGCCGTTCCGCGCACCGCCGCCGCCAGATCGGCCCGGGGCGGGGCGGGGCGGTTCTCGTCGAGCAGCCATTCCCGGACCGCGGTCACCGCGGCTCGCACCACGCCGGGGTCGATTTCCGTCCGTCGCGCCATTGCCCGACCTTAGCCAGCGCCACCCGCATGATCGAAATGGTGGACCCTGGGCGGATGCTGCGGTATCGGCGGCCGGGGAATCGGCCGAAATTGTCCGGGCGGCCCGGATTTCTGTCCGTCATAGTGAGCGGTGTTGGCCTACGCTCGTGCCATGGTGGATCGAGTTCTTGTAACACTCGACGGCGAGGTCCGCGATGCGGACCAGCCGTTGTTGTATGCCGACGATATCGGCGTCCTGCGTGGCGACGGAATTTTCGAAACGGCTCTGGTCCGCGGTGGCACGGTCTGCGCGCTCGATTTTCATCTGGCCCGGCTGCGCCGCTCCGCCCAGGCGCTCGATCTACCCGAGCCCGACTTGGCCCGGTGGCGCAGTGCGACCGAAACCGCGGCCAAGGAATGGGGCAGCGAAGAGGAAGGGGTCATGCGCCTGGTGCTGACCCGCGGCCGGGAGGACGCGCTCGGCAGCCCCAAGGCGGGGTTGCGCTCCGGGGAGTTGTCCGAGTCGGTTCCGGTCCCGACGACCTTCGTCATGGTGACGGCGCTGGCCGACCGGGTAGCGGCGGCGAGAACCGAGGGCGTCGCGGTGGTCACCTTGACCCGGGGTATCTCGATCGACCTCGCCCAGGCGGCGCCCTGGCAATTGCTCGGCGCGAAAACGCTGTCCTACGCGACCAATATGGCCGCGCTGCGGTTCGCCGCCCGGATGGGCGCCGACGATGTCATCTTCACGAGTACCGAACACCGTGTACTGGAGGGCCCGCGTTCCACGGTGGTGATCGCCCGGGACAAACAGCTGATCACGCCGCCGGCGAAGAACGGTGTGCTGCCGGGGGTCACGCAGCGGGCGTTGTACGCCGAGGCCGAACGCCGCGGTTACGACTGCCGTTACGAACCACTGTTCACCGCCGACCTGTTCGACTGCGACAGCATCTGGATGCTGAGCAGTGTGACGCTCGCCGCACGGGTCAATTCCCTTGACGGCGTACGGATGTCGGCGACGGAGTCGGTTTCGGAGATTATCGAGATGGTCGATCGGGGGATCGAACGGGCCGGGACCATCGCCGATTGGTGATCGCGGGCGCCACCGTGTGACCGGACCGCTTCCGGTGTGACCGGAACCGTTGCCGGACCGTGCGCGTATCGCCGAGTGCGTCGTGTCCGCCGACACATTGATCGGGCCGTGGCGACGCGTAGTCTTGGTCTACGACGCGTCGTAGTAACAGGAGGCTCGGTGTGGACGCTCTGGATGTCTCGCGATGGCAATTCGGCATCACGACCGTCTACCACTTCTTGTTCGTACCCCTGACGATCGGCCTCGCGCCGCTCGTCGCGGGAATGCAGACGGCCTGGGTCGTCACCGGCAAGGAGCACTGGTACCGGCTCACCAAATTCTTCGGGAAACTGTTCCTCATCAATTTCGCGCTGGGCGTCGCCACCGGAATCGTGCAGGAATTCCAGTTCGGAATGAACTGGAGCGAATACTCCCGATTCGTCGGCGACGTATTCGGCGCACCGCTGGCACTGGAAGGCCTCGTGGCCTTCTTCATGGAGTCCACTTTCATCGGACTTTGGATATTCGGCTGGTCGCGGCTGCCCAAACTCGTCCATCTCGGCACCATCTGGATGGTGGCGATCGGTGTCAACGCCTCCGCGTACTTCATCATCGCGGCCAATTCCTTCATGCAGCACCCGGTGGGTGCCCGGTACAACCCGGAAACCGGGCGGGCCGAACTGTCCAGCATCACCGAACTGCTCACCAACAACACCGCGCTGGCCGCCTTCCCCCACGTGGTCGCGGGATCGTTCCTCACCGCGGGCACCTTCGTCGCCGGAATCGCGGGCTGGTGGATGGTCCGCAGGGCGCGCAGCGGCGATACCGGTGAACTCGCCGAGGCGCGCACCGTGTGGCGCCCGGCGGCCCGGGTCTCGCTGCTGGTGGTGGTGGTTGCCGGCCTCGCGCTGGTCTACACCGGTGATGTCCAGGGCAAGCTGATGTTCGAGCAGCAGCCCATGAAGATGGCCTCGGCGGAATCGCTGTGCCATACCGAGACCGACCCCGACTTCTCGATCCTCACGGTCGGCACGCACAACAACTGCGACAGCGTCACCCATGTGCTCGAGGTGCCGTTCGTGCTGCCCTGGCTGGCGGAGGGCAAGTTCACCGGGGTGGAGCTGGAGGGCGTCGTCGACCTGCAGCGGGCCTACAACGAGAAATTCGGGCCCGGCGACTACCGGCCCAACCTCTTCGTCACCTACTGGTCGTTCCGCGCCATGATCGGCCTCGCCGCCGGTTCCGCCCTGCTGGTCTTCGCCGGACTCTGGATGACCAGGCGCGGCCGGGTCCCGCAGCAGCGCTGGTTCTCGTGGCTGAGCCTGCTCGCCATCCCGACCCCGTTCCTGGCCAACGCGGCCGGCTGGGTGTTCACCGAGATGGGCCGCCAGCCCTGGGTCGTGGTGCCCAACCCGACCGGTGACCAGGATCTGCGGCTGATGGTGCAGCAGGGCGTCTCCGACCACGCGGCCGCGACGGTATGGGTCTCGCTCATCACCTTCACGGTGGTCTACGGGCTGCTGGCCGTCGTGTGGTTCTACCTCATGCGGCGTTATGTGCTCGAGGGGCCGGAACGGCCGGCGGGCGAGCCCGCGGCCGAGCCCGCGGAGAAACTCGTCGCCGAACAGCTTTCGTTCGCCTACTAGGAGCCGGGTATGGGACTGCAGGAATTCTGGTTCGTACTGATCGGGGTGCTCTTCACCGGGTACTTCGTGCTCGAGGGTTTCGATTTCGGAGTCGGCATGCTCATGCCGATCCTCGGCCGGGCCTCCGATACCCGCCGCCGGGTCGTACTGAACACCATCGGCCCGGTCTGGGACGGTAACGAGGTCTGGCTGATCACCGCCGGTGGGGCGCTGTTCGCCGCGTTCCCGGAGTGGTACGCGAGCATGTTCTCCGGTTTCTACCTGGCGCTGCTGCTACTCCTGGTGGCCTTGATCCTGCGCATCTGCGCGATCGAATACCGGGGCAAGATCGACGATCCGCGCTGGCGGGCGCGCTGCGACCTCGGTATCGGAATCGGTTCCTGGGTGCCCGCGCTGGCCTGGGGCTGGGTATTCGCCAATATCGTGCGCGGCGTGCCGCTGGACGCCGACAAACAGTTCACGGGCGCCTTCGGCGAACTGTTCGGCCCGTACGCGCTCCTGGGCGCGCTCACCACCGGGCTGCTGTTCGCCTTGCACGGGGCGGTGTTCCTGGCACTCAAGACCGCCGGCGAAGTCCGCGACGACGCGCACCGCGCCGCCCGGCTGCTGCTGGTGCCGACGGCCCTGGTCGTGGCCGGCTTCGGCCTGTGGACCCAATTCGCCTACGGATCCGGCTGGACCTGGATCCCGCTGGCGCTGGCGGTGTTCGGGTTACTCGGCGGCGCCGCGGCGCTGCTGGCCGGACGGGACGGATGGTCCTTCACCGGGACCGCGCTCACGGTGCTGGCCGCCACCGCGCTGCTGTTCGGCGCGCTGTTCCCGGATGTGCTGCCCTCCACGATCGACCCGGCGTTCAGCCTGACCGTGGACAACGCCTCCTCGACCCCGTACACGCTGAAGGTGATGAGCTGGGCCGCGGTGATCGTGACCCCGGTGGTGCTGGGTTATCAGGCCTGGACCTATTGGGTGTTCCGGAAACGCATCAGTGTCGAACACATCCCACCCGGAATCGGACTTCCACCCCGCGTTGTCACCGAGGAGTGAGCGAATGGCCCGCCCGCCCGTGGACCCTCGCCTGTGGCGGTACGCGCGTTCGGCGCGGCGCTATCTCGCACTGAGCGTCGCCCTGTCGCTGGTGACGACGGTCGGCATCGCCTGCGCGGCCGTGCTGCTGGGGCGGGTGCTGGCCGGGGTGATCACCGACCCGGGCCGCCGCTCCCTCGGCTCGTGGACCGCGGAATTGGTGCTGCTCGCACTCGCGCTCGGCGGGCGGGTACTGGCGGCGTGGTGGCAGTCGCGGATCGCGCACCGGGCGGGCGCCCGGGTCGTCACCGAACTCGAACAGGCTGTCCTCGCCGCGGGCGCCGGACTGCCGCCCCGCGAACTCGAAACGCGGCGAACCGAACTCGCGGTCGTGGTGGGCAGCGGCCTCAACGGTTTGCGCGCCTATCTGACCGGTTATGTGCCCGCACTGCTGCTCGCGGTGCTCGTGCCCCCGGTGATACTGACGGTGATCGCCGTCCACGACCTGACCTCGGCGGTGATCGTGGTGATCACCCTGCCGCTGATTCCGATATTCATGGTCCTCATCGGCCTGCTCACCGAGGGCCGGGCCCGGGAGACACTCGCGGCCACCACGCGGCTCTCGGATCAACTCCTGGACCTGTTCGCCGGTATGCCCACCCTGCGCGCCCTCGGCCGGGAGACGGGTACGGCGACCGATATCCCCGGACGCACGATGAGTGGCCGCGTCCGGGAACTCGGCGAAACGCTGCACCGTCGCACCATGGCCGCACTGCGGATCGCGTTCCTGTCCTCGATGGTGCTCGAACTGCTGGCCACCCTGTCGGTCGCGCTGGTGGCGGTGGCGATCGGGATGCGCCTGGTGCACGGCGATATGAGCCTCTACGCCGGGATCGTCGCCCTGGTCCTCGCCCCGGAGGTCTACCTGCCGTTGCGGACCGTGGGGGAACGTTTCCATGCCGCACAGGACGGTATGGCGGCGGCCGACAGGGCTTTCGCTGTTCTGGACCCCGCGACCGGAGACACCGCGGATACGATCTCCGCGCCGGACGCACAGGGTGAACAAACACGCTTCCGGACCGGGGCTAACGCGGCCTCCGATACGGCGGTGACCCCGGCTTCCGTCACCGGGGCGAGCCCGGTTTCCGGCACGGCGGTACCCCCGGCTTCCGGGACAGCGGCTCGCCCGGTTTCCGGCACGGCGGTGACCTCGGGCTCCGGGACAGCGGCTCGCCCGGTTTCCGGCACGGCGGTGACCTCGGGCTCCGGGACAGCGGCGAGCCGGGATCCGGGCACGGCGACGAGCCCGGCCTCCGGTACCGCGGTGACCGGCACGGCGGCCGGCGTGACCTCGGCATCCGGCACCCTGGCGACCCCGCCTTCCGGCGGTGCGGTGAACGTCGACGGAACACGGCACCGCCGGACCGGCTCTCCGGGCGAGGGCGTCATCGAACTGTGTGACCTGACAGTCGATTCCCGGGATGGTGCGGCGCCGCACGGTTTGCATGCCGTATGCCGTCCCGGCGCCGTCACCGCGCTGACCGGGCCCAACGGCTCCGGGAAATCGACCGCGCTGCAGGCGATCCTGGGGTTGATCGAACCCACCCACGGTGCGGTGCTCGCCGACGGTGTCGATATCCGGGAGATCCCCGCCGAACAGTGGTGGGCACGGCTGGCCTGGCTCCCGCAGCGGCCGGTACTGGTCCCGGGAACCCTCCGGGAGAATCTCGAACTGCTCGGTGCCACCGTGGCCGGACCGGCGCGCCGCGGCCCGGCCCGAGTGCTCAGCGAACTGGACGCCGCCTGTGCCGTAACCGGTTTCGATGCCGTGCTCAAGGCGCTGCCCGCCGGATGGGATACCGTGGTCGGGTCCGGGGGGATCGGACTATCCCTCGGCCAACGGCAGCGGCTCGCGCTGACCCGGGTACTGGCCGCGGATCGCCCGATCCTGTTGTTGGACGAACCGACCGCCCATCTGGACGCCGACAGCGAAGTCGCGGTGGCGGCGGCCCTCACCACACTGGCGCGTACCGGCGCGACCGTGGTCGTGGTGGCCCACCGACCGGCCCTACTGTCCGCAGCCGACGAGATCGTCGCGGTACCGACGACCTGCCCCCGAATGTTGCGATGAGCTCTCGAACCGAAATCACCCGTCCGCCGCACCGCCGGTCCCGCGCGGGCCGCCGCCGGGCCCGGATGCGGCTGCTGCTGCGCGATACCCACCAGATGTGGGATCTGCTGGAAGTGTCCCGCCGGCGGCTGGCGTTCGCGACCGGGTGGGGCGTGCTGGCCCTGGGCAGTGCGCTGGGTCTCGCCGCGCTCGCTGCCTGGCTGATCGCCCGGGCGTGGCAGATGCCGCCGGTGCTGGACCTCACGGTCGCGGTGGTCGCGGTGCGGGCCCTGGGTATCTCGCGCGGTGTCTGCCGGTATCTGGAGCGGCTCGCCACCCACGATGTCGCCCTGCGCTCGATGACCGCCGCCCGCACCTCGGTGTACCGCGCCCTGGCCCGCGCGCCCCTGTGGCTGACCCGCCGCGCCGAGATCCCCGCGATCGCGGCGGGTGGGCCGACCGCCCCCACCGCGCCGGGCGGCCCCGGGGTCCCCGGCCGGCTACGGCGCGGGGACGTGCTGGTGCGGGTCGGCACCGATATCGACGATCTCGGGGCGGTGGTGGTCCGGACTTTCGTCCCGATCGCGGTGGCGCTGGTGCTGGCAGTGGCGGCGGTGGGGTTGCTGGCCTGTATCTCGCCACCGGCCGCCGGGGTGCTGGCGGCGGCACTGGCCTTCTCCGGAATCGTCGCGCCGTGGCTGTCGGCTCGCGCCGCGTCCGCCGCCGAACGGTCGGCGCGCGCGGATCGCGCCGTATTCGCCGCGCACGCCCTCACCGTGCTCGACCATGCCGCGGAACTGCGGGTCGCCGGGAGGCTGGAGTCCGCGCTGGACACCGCGGCGGCGGCGAACCGGCGGGCGCTGGCCGCCGAGGACCGGGCCGCGGGCCGCAATGCCTGGGCGGCGGCGGCGATACCGCTGGCCACCGGCGTGACCGTGCTCGCCGCCCTGCTGATCGGCATCATCGTCTACGGTCCCGGCGGGGGTACGCCGGGCGCGATGACCGCGATGGCGCTGGCCGTACTGGTGCTGCTCCCGCTGTCCGCCTTCGAGGCGACCGGCCCGCTGCCGGCCGCCGCGCAAACCCTCACCGTCGCGCGCGCCGCCCTGCACCGATTGCGGGCGGTATCGCCCGACCACCGCCCGGAGCCCCTCGAACGGGACGACGAACCCGCCGCGGACCCCACCGGCGGAGCGCCGCGGGTCACCGGCACCCGCAAACGGTTCGGCACCGGCGGCTACCCGCATCCGTTCCCCTACGCCGACAGCCGCGCCGACGGAGTCGTCATCGGCTGGGTGGGCGACGGGCAGTGGCAGATCCCGGAACGTCCGCAGGCATCCCGGGTCGTGGTGGTCGGGCCCAGTGGCGCCGGGAAAACCACCCTGCTGATGGCCTGGGCCGGTCTTTTCGACAATCCGGACGAACAGGTGCGGTTCTTCGCCGAGGACGCCCATCTGTTCGGTACCAGCGTGCTGGAGAACCTGCGGGTGGCCCGCGGCGATCTCGACGCCGCGACCGCCGAGCGGGCGCTGCGGACGGTCGGCCTGGGGGACTGGCTGGACGGCTTGCCCGACGGCGTGCACACCGACCTGCCGGGTGGCGCCGCCGCGGTCTCGGGCGGTCAGCGCCGCCGCATCCTGCTCGCCCGGGCGCTGGTGTCGCCCGCCCGCGCGCTCCTGTTGGACGAACCCACCGAACACCTCGACGCCGTGGCCGGCGCACAACTTCTGCGGGATCTGCTCGATATCGACAGCGGCCTGGTCGCGGCCGACCGCGATGTGGTGGTGGTCACACATCAGTTACCGGCCGGGCACCGCGCCGGCCTGGTGATCACCGTCGATGAATCGGGCCAGGTCCGGGCCGCTTTCGCGGACGGGAAAGCGACCCGTTACGCCCTCGACGAAATTCCGTTGCCGACTACCACGGGTAGTGGCTAAGTTCGGAGTTACACAAGGAAGGAGGTGATCCCAAGAATGGAAATTCTCAGGACGCGTGAGGTGGCTGCCAGCTGAGCGCTGTAGCCGGCTGTCCTCTCGGATTCCGAGCGCTAAAGAGCTGAGCGAATCCACGGCAGCCACCCGGCCCCCGAGTCCCCGATCCGTCCGATCGGGATCGGCCGCGAGACCCACCGGTATTCACACCACGGGTCCGCGTCGATACGGCTCGGGGGTCGTTCTGTATCCGGGACCCCCGCGGCGCCGGGGTCAGCCGATATAGCGCTGCAGCCGTGCGGACAGGCGCGGCTGCAGCGGGCCATCGGCCACCACACGCTCCTCCACATAGGCCAGATCGCCGCCCTCGACGATTCCGTACAGACGTTTGGCGCCGCCCACCACCGCG
The DNA here is from genome assembly GCF_046764065.1 of Nocardia sp. NPDC002869. Classification (NCBI taxonomy): domain Bacteria; kingdom Bacillati; phylum Actinomycetota; class Actinomycetes; order Mycobacteriales; family Nocardiaceae; genus Nocardia; species Nocardia sp. NPDC002869. The sequence continues at coordinate 3,228 of NZ_JBKOOL010000127.1, read as the reverse complement.
CCGGTCTGGCTGCGAATCACCACATCGGTGGCCAGTTCCCAGGAGGCCTGGGTGAGTGCGGTGCCGTAGAAGAGTTCGACGATTCCGGTGCTGTGGGTGAGCAGCAGTTCCAGCACTTCGTCGCTGCCGTCGACCCCGACCCGCCAGAATCCGGTTTCACGCAGGTCCGGCCCGCCGTAGCTGCCGTCGGATTCGACGAACCAGGACCGCGAATCCCAGCTCAGATAATCGCCGCCGTCGTGGGAGACCACGATCTGCTGCCCGAAGCGATAGTCCCCGCGCTCGGGGTTGTTGCCCTCACCCTCACCGCGCCAGACGCCGACCATCGGCAGCAGCGCCAGCATGGCCGGATTCAGGTCCGGGCCGAGGCGCAGATTCGCCGTATCGTCGGGAAGAGGGAGGTCCGGGAGCACCGGGATGTTACGGCCGCCGGTCGCCTTGGCGCGCTCGACCGCGTCGGCCACCGCCCGGTCGCCGCTCAGCGACGACGGAGCATCGGCCGGACGGCCGTTACCGTTCTGGCCGTGGGTATCGGCCGGAGGCCTTCCGTTGCTGTTGTCGCTCGCTCGCTCGGCCGGATCGGAACCTTCGCTCGCGAGACCGCTCATGATTCGGTGAACAGCCGGTAGAAGACGTACAGGCCGAACCATCCGATGAGGATCGATACGGCGATCAGCAGAATCTCGAAGAAGAGGACCACAGATCGATTCTATTGCCCTGCCTCCGGCGGGGCGGGACGGGGCCCTCGTGATCCCCGCCACGATGCCGATCATTCGCGGTGGACGAAGGGATCGCGTGGTCGTGCGCCGTGAACGGTCGCGGCGTGTTCGGTGAAGTAGTGGGCGGAAACGGAACGGCCCGGGATACACCCTGCGAGAGGGTGTATCCCGGGCCGTGCGGTCCCGTCCTACTTCGAGACGGCGACGTCCAGGTTGTGGATGCCCGGGCCGTCGGGGCGGAGTTCGGCCGTGCCGTTGCCCGCCGAGGACAGCGCGCGCAGCGTCCAGGTGCCCGGCGCCGCGAAGAAACGGAAGTCACCGGTGCCCGAGGCGACGACCTCGGCGGTGAAATCCCCGTTACCGTCCAGCAGTCGCACGAAGGCGCCCGCCACCGGCTCACCGTCCGTGGCGAGAACCCGGCCGGTGATGACCGTTTCCTTCTCCACATCGACCCCGGCCGGAATGGCCTGGCCCTGGGTAGGTGCTGCACACATGCTGGTTATTCTCCCAACTCGATAGGGGCGCCGATGAGCGAGCCGTATTCGGTCCAGCTGCCATCGTAGTTCTTGACGTTCTGGTGCCCGAGCAGCTCCTGCAGCACGAACCAGGTGTGCGAGGAACGCTCGCCGATACGGCAGTAGGCGATGGTCTCTTTGCTGCCGTCCAGGCCGGCCGAATTGTAGAGCTCGGCGAGTTCGGCGTCGGAACGGAAGGTGCCGTCCTCGTTGGCGGCCTTGCTCCACGGTACGTTGATCGCGCCGGGGATGTGGCCGGGGCGCTGGCTCTGCTCCTGCGGCAGGTGCGCGGGGGCCAGGATCTTGCCCGAGAACTCGTCGGGGGAGCGCACATCGACCAGGTTCTTGGTGCCGATGGCCGCGATGACCTCGTCGCGGAAGGCACGGATGGTGTTGTCCGGCTGCGCGGCCTTGTACTGGGTGGCCGGGCGGCTCACCGCATCGCTGGACAGCGGGCGCCCGTCGAGCTCCCACTTCTTGCGGCCGCCGTCGATCAGCTTGACGTTGTTGTGGCCGTACAGCTTGAAGTACCAGTAGGCGTAGGCGGCGAACCAGTTGTTGTTGCCGCCGTACAGGACCACCTCGTCGTCGTTGGCGATACCGCGCTCCGAGAGCAGTGCGGAGAACTGCTCCTGGCTCACGAAATCACGACGGACCGGATCCTGCAGGTCCTTCTTCCAGTCGAGCCGCACGGCGCCCTCGATGTGTCCGCCTTCGTAGGCGGTGGTGTCCTCGTCGACCTCGACGAAGATGACGCCGGGGGTCTTGAGGTTCTCTTCGGCCCAGTCGACGGAGACCAGGACATCGGAGCGAGCCATGTTTTCCCTTTCAGTGGTGACAGCGGATCGGTGTTCAGTTCGATGCGGGGGATTGTTCAGTTCGATGCGGGGGATTCGGACGGGGTGTTCGGGCGTAGCCGGGTGACCAGCGGGTACAGCTTGCAGCCGAGGCAGATGCCGAACGCGGCGTTGAGGAACGCCGCGAACAGGGCGAACCCGGCGAACAGCGCGCCCACGGCGGTGCTGCCGAGAAGGAAGCCCAGCAGGCTCACCGCGGCGAACACGAAGCCGAGCAACTGAGCGAATCGTAACGGGGCGGTCGGTTCGGTCTCGGTGACCGGGCCCAGGCGCGGCGCGACGAAGCGCGCGTAGATCAGGCCGTACGGGTGCCGGCGCGGCCCGAGCCGGGCGCCGAGCGCGAACACCAGCGTCTGGACGGCGACCAGCACGGTGGCGGCGATCGGAGCGAACGCGGCGAGCAGCAGGATCAGGACCAGGACGCCGGTGGTGACCCAGGCGACGAAACGGGGACCGCGGATATCGACTCGGTTCGCGACAGTGGTGATAGTGGACATGAACAAAGCTCCTGCGCTCGAACTTTTCGGCGGAATTCGGCCGGTTCGCCGGGGGATGAAATCGCTCGCGCGGACGAACCGTGGTCGGCGTCAGGAAAGAAGAGCCGACCGCTCAGCGGCACAGGCAGCAACAACCACCGAGGCGGCACAGGTCGACTGTGCGGCGACGGGTGAGCATCAGCTCGCGGTGGTTTTGCACACCGGCAGTCTACCCAATTACTCCGCTGTGCCAATGGGGAGGGTGTCCGCTTCAGGACAGGGGCCTTACCGGACGACATCCGTCGTCCGGGGAGCGGCGGCCACCGAGCCCCTGCAGTGCCGCGGACCTACACGGGCCGTTCGGGGCAGCGCGTCCGGAAACTTCCTCCGCCTGCCCCGGCCGGTCCGCATTCGTGATCGGGGCCGCCTGCGGTTATGGAGCGTGTGCAGCAGACAGTCCAGAGACCGGCGACCATTGAGCACTGAGAGTGATGTGAGCCTCCCCCGGCCGGTCGAAGTGCACGACAGCCTGCACCTTCCGTCTATTCCGGATGGTCTGCGTTCGTGGTCGGGGCCCGCCTCCGATTCTGGACTGACGGAGCGAGGGAGCGCAGCGACTGAGCGGAGGAGGGAAGAATCGGGGTCACAGGGCCCCGACCCG
>NZ_JBKOOL010000126.1:0-16669 GCF_046764065.1 Nocardia sp. NPDC002869 | reverse complement strand
GCAGCGCCGCCGAAAAGGACGCCGTCGCCCGCCCGGTCCTGCCACCCCTCACCGCCGAGGGCGCGGCCGACTGACCGAGAGCTCGGAACGATCTCATGAGTACCCCAGTGCGGGGGCCGCAGTGACCGCTGCGCCCCTGCTTCCCGGGCCGCCGGGGGCCGTCCCGCCCGGTGGCCCGGGCTTCCGAGATCCATTGACCCGGACATTGCTCGCCCACGACGGATACACCACTCCGGCACTGGAAGCAATCGTCGACGCCGACCTCGGCGTCCGGGTGGTGTGCCAGCACGAGACGAGCGCCGCCGGACTGCCCGGCACGGTGCTCGACGCGCTCCGTCTGTCGGGGCAGGACCGGGTCCTCGTCCGCAGATCCCGGCTGGTGCACGAGGAGCTGACCGTCTCCGTGAACTATGTCGTCGCCGCGCGGGGGCGGGCGAATACCTACGGCGTGGACGATCTCGGCAGTCCCATCGGACGCAGTCTGATGTCGCGGGGAGTCCTACAGCGGCGCCGCATCCTGCGGGTCGGCCTGGCGCGGTGGCCGGATGGGCGCCTGTGCGCGGCGCGGGCCTACGTCCTGCTCCTCGATCAGCCGCTCTGCTACATCCGCGAGACATTCAACCCCGGGATCGTATCCCCCGAGCACGACTCCGACCACGGCGAAGGACCGGACTGGAATGACGAACCCGATTCCGTGTGCCCCGGCGCGGAGTGATCGGGCCCGCGCCCAGCATCCACCCAGCGATTGCGATATCGCCTGAGCGGACTATAGTTCTGCCCGAACTGACGAGAGGCACGCATGAAACAGGCTGTCGCTGTGACAATTCCATGGACCCGGCCGTACCCGACGGCCGCTCACCATGGCGAAATGTCCCGAACAGCGATACCCGGCCACCGATCGACCGGTGCATGAACGGGATGGCGAACGACTCGACCTCACCGAATACTGCCGTGGCCGTGCGACACGTTTGCCCGTGCTGCAGTCAGTGAAATTTGTGGGGGAACAAACAGCCAGGCGCACGAGTCCGCACGACGAGCTCGCGCCGAATCCCATCTCGTTCGAGTCTCGTAACTGGAGTCATACCCTTGTCCACACCACGCCGTATCCCCCTGTCGCAGTCGTCGATGGCGACAGGGGGTTATCCCGCAGCTCCCGGACCGCTCACCGCACCCCCGAGCCCGCGCTACCCGATGTACACGCAGGAATTCGCCACGGAACCCCATCGTGCGTACCGCGAGATGCGGGAGCAGTTCGGGCCGTTGGTTCCGGTGGATCTCGCCCCCGGAGTACCGGCCACACTGGTGATCGACCACAAGATCGCCGTGCGTATCCTCAACGACCCCGACCACTTCCCGGCGGACCCCCGGTACTGGCAGGAGACCGTGCCGCAGGATTCTCCGGTACTGCCGATGATGAAATGGTTCCCGGCCGCCCGGTACAACGTCGGTGACGTCCACGCCCGCTATCGGCAGGCATCCGCCGACAGTATCGACGGCGTCGACCTCAACGCGTTGCCGTATACGGTCGAGCGTATCGCCACGCCGTTGATCAACGACTTCTGCGCGAACGGCACCGCCGATCTGATGAATCAGTACGCCTTCCCCTTGGCGCTGGAGATCATCAATCACATCTGCGGCTGCCCCGACGATATCGGCAGGCGGATCGCGGTGGGTATGGCCGCGCGGTTCGACACCGTGCGGGCCGAGGAGGGTATGGGGATCCTCAAATCCGCGCTGATGGAACTGATCCAGCTCAAGCGCGATCGGCCGGGCGACGATGCCACCTCACGGCTCGCCGAACACACCACCGCGCTCGACGACGTCGAGGTCTTCGCGCAACTGATGAGCTTCTACGGGGCCGGTTTCGAGGCTCAGCGCAACCTCATCACCAACGCGCTGTTGCTGATGGTCACCGAGCCGCAATACGGGCCCGGGGATACCTTCGGGGGCAATCTGTCGACCGACGACGCCATCGACAACGTCCTCTTCAACGACCCGCCGATGGCCAACTTCTGCACGACCTACCCGCGCCAGCCCATCCCGGTCGCCGATACCTGGCTGCCCGCCCACCAGCCGGTGGTCATCAGCCTCTCGGCCTGTAACAACGACCCAGAGATCCGCAACGACCTGGACACCCCCGGTGGCAGTTTCGTCGGTAACCGCTCCCACCTCGCCTGGAGTGTCGGACCGCACGCCTGCCCGGCGCAATCACTGGCCCGCACCGCCGTACGCAGCGCGATCGATGTCGTGCTCAACGCCATCCCCGATCTGGGCCTGGACACCCGGCAGGAACTGGTATGGCGGCCGGGTCCGTTCCACCGGGCACTGGCCGGGTTGCCCGTGGTCTTCGAGCCCGCTCCCCCGCTGCCCCTGATGTAGCACTGCCAGGATTGCCGAGCCGCTCCCATGATCTTCCTGCTGGCCGATCTCGTCCTCATCATCGTGGCCGCCCGCCTGCTCGGCGGGCTGGCCCGGCGGCTCGGCCAGCCCGCCGTCATCGGCGAGATCGCGGCCGGCATCCTGGCCGGGCCCACTATCCTCGGCGCCGGCCTGTCGGAGGCGATCTTCCCGGTAGAGGTGAAGCCGCAGCTGACCGCGCTGGCCGATATCGGCGTGGTGATCTTCATGTTCCTGGCCGGCCTGGAAATCGACCGCGACCGGTTGGCCGGAAGCGGCCGCTCGATCCTGGGAATCGCTGTCGCCGCGTTCGCCACGCCGTTCCTGCTCGGGTGCGCACTCGCGCTCGGGCCGCTCGCACGCCACCACGACGGCCACCGGCTCGCGTTCCCCCTCTTCCTCGGATGCGCGCTGGCGGTCACCGCCTTCCCGGTCCTGGCGCGGATACTGCAGGACCGGGGGCTGTTCACCACGCGCCTCGGCCAGCTCGGGCTGGCCGGCGCCGCGGTGGTGGATATCTTCGCGTGGGGCGCCCTGGCCCTGGTCTTCGCATCCGCCCGGCCGGAGTTCGACGACCACTGGCGGCTGCTGCTGATCGTTCCGCTGGTGGCCGTGCTGTGGTGGGTCGCGCGCCCGCTCCTGGCGCGCGCCGTCACCGCCGAACGCGGTGAGACGGCGACGGTCCTGGTCTCGGTCTGCGGGGCCATGGCCACCGCCGCCGTCACCGAATGGATGGGGCTGCACCTGATCTTCGGCGCCTTCCTCTTCGGTGTGGTCTTCCCCCGCTCGCAACGCCCCCGGGCCGAACCGGGCGCCCGGCTGGTGAGCAGCCTGTTCCTCCCGGCGTTCTTCGTGGTAGCGGGGCTGCGCGTCGATCTGAGCGGCCTGGACCGGGCCGCGATCGGCGAGGCCGTGGTGATCGTGGCCGCGGCCGTCGCGGGCAAGATCGGCGGAACGTATCTCGCCGCCCGGCTGTGTCGTCTGGATCGCCGCACCGCGGGTGCGCTGGCGGCGCTCATGAACACGCGCGGCCTGACCGAACTGGTCATCCTCAATGTCGGGTTGACGCTGGGCGTCATCGACACCCAGCTGTATTCCGTCCTGGTGCTGATGGCCCTCGTCACCACGGCGATGACGGGACCGTTGCTGACCGTGTTCGGCGTACGGCGGCCGCCACCGCCGGAGCTCGGCCGGGAACGCCCCGAAACACCACCGAGCGAAGGCCGGACCACACCCGCGGCACCGGCCTGAGAAACGCGTGGGCCGGTTCTTCTGGTCGTCCGCTACCGGATAGCCGGGCACGTGGCCGCGGCGAAGACCGCGCCCGGGTCCGCCCGGAACTTACGGGCGGCCCACCGCCGCCGAGCGATCTCGTCGGGCCGGTCAGAGCATGGCGGCGCGCGGGACCTTCAGCCCGATCGCGGTCGCCCCGGCGAGTTCGCGACCGGTGTCGTAGTCGAAGCCCACACCCAAAAGTATGTCGCCGGGATCCCGGAGAACTCGCCCGCGCAGCGACATATACCGGCAAATACTGGCATTCACTGGACTTCCCTGGAATCGCCCCCTACATTTCACCCCATGCCCACCGCCGAGGCGCTCGAAGCGCGCATAGCCGAGTTACGCGCGCAGGTGCGCCGGGCCGCCGGGTCCGGGGACCGGACCGCGGCCCGCCGGTTGCGCGCCCAACTCCGGGCCGCCGAAACGGAATGGGACGCCGCGGTTCTCGGGGCGCCGGAAGCACCCGCGCCGGCCCGGCAGCCGACGGCAGCGGTGCCGGTCCGTGAACACGTACATCGCGCGCTCACCCTGCTGTCCGTGCCCGCCGCCCCGAAACTGGTACTCGCCGTGCACGACGCGTTCTTCTCCGGGGAACTGGTCCCGGCGCGGCTCACCAGCCTGCGCCGCGACGAGGAACGGTCTTTCCGGGCGGCGCCCTACGCCCGCCCGTACTACATCTGCGCCGCCATGACCACCGATCTGCTGGCCCCGGCCCGCGGCCTGCTGGCAGTGAGCACCTGGTCGTCGGCGCAGCGTATGGTCGGGCCGTTGAGTCCGCGGGTGGACCTGCTCACCGGCGCCATCCGCTTGGCCCGGCACATGATCGACCACGGATGCACACCCGCGGGACAACGTGTGCTGTGGCAGCTGGCGGTGTCCATCCCCGGCGCGACCGACGGGAAGAGCATCGACCCGGAGATCGTGCGGGCGGCCGCGGAACGGGAACTAGAGGTGCACAGAGACGACGACACACAGCAGCGGGCCGACGCCGCGGAGCGGGCGGTGCGGCAACTGGCGGATCCCGCGGCGCAATTGTTCGGCGTTCGGCTCGCGGTAGCCGACCGGCGACGGAACGGGGCCTGAGATGACGCCAGCCGAGAAGACACTGACCAACCGGCTCGACGAATTGCGCGGTGACGCCCCGGCCACCCGGCACAATGCCCGGACCATCGCGGCGCTCACCGCCAATCCGGGCTGCGCGCGCCGGGCGCTGCTGGACGCCGCGGCGGTGGACAAAACCGTGATCGCCCGGGAGCTGGGCTTCCCGCCGAAATTCGGTCAGTCGCCGTTCGCGATCACCCGCGGCAACAGCTTCGAGGCCATGGTGAAGGCGCACGGCTGCGCCGAACTGCTGCGACTGCTGCGCGAAGAGCTCGGACTGACCATCCCGGAGGTCGGCTACCACGATCTGGAGACCGTCGGCGACAACGCGAGCAATTCGGTGCGTTACCAGCGCACCAAACAGCTCCTCGGCCAGGCGCTGAGCTCCGGCCAGGGCACGCTGTTCGATCACCCGATGCTGCGCTTGGAGATCGCCGGCGCCACCGCCTATCTGGAACCGGATGTGGTGGCCCTGCAGATCGGTGGGCTGTTCCACGTGGTGGAGATCAAATCGTTCGCCGTCGTGGATGGACAGGCCGATCCCGCGCAGGTGGCCTCGGCGGCGCGGCAGTCGGCGGTCTACGTCCTGGCCATGCGGGAGCTGTTGCGCGAACTCGGGCAGTCACCGGAGCTGGTCGCGCACAATTCGATCCTGGTGTGCGCCCGGGATTTCACCAACCGCCCGACCGCCGCCCTGGTGGATCTACGTAAACAGCTCGCGGTGATCGGACGCCAGTTGTCCCGGCTCACCTCGATCGACACCCTGCTCGATCTGGTCCCGCCCGGCGCCTCGTTCACACCGGGCGACGGGCTGCCGGGCGCCGTCGCGGCGATACCGTCGCGCTACGCCCCGGAATGCATGTCCAGCTGCGAACTGGCCTTCGCCTGCCGCTCCGAGGCCCGGACCCAGGGCTCGGTGGACACTCTCGGCCGCGGCGTATGCGACGACCTCGGCGGTATCGACAACCTCGACACGGTGCTCGCCCTGGCCGACGGCACCCTGGCCCCGGGCCCCGAACACGCCGATATCGCGGAGATGCTCCGCCGGGCGCGGGCACTGCGCCTGGAGGTCGCCCGATGAGCGTGCTCAGCGCGCTGGCGAAAGTGACCGCGGTACGCAGCGGTCGCGCCGAACCGATCGCCGACCGGCGGCACTACCATCTCTCCGACCGTCCCCTCGTACTCGTGCCGCTACGGCTGGCCGGTGAGGCCGCGGCGCCGCTCGCGGTCGCGCTCGGATCGTCCCCGCACGATATGACCGTGCTGATCGTGGCCCAGCCCCGCGACCGGGTGCTGCGCCTGCGGTTCATCGAACACTTCGCCGACCGGGTGCTGCCCTACATCTCGTCGTTCTGCGAGGACGCCGAGGAACTGACGGTGAAATCGACCGGCGAGGCCTACCTGCGTTACCTGGACGCACCGCAGCTGCTGGTGCCCAATCCCGGCGGCGCCGAATTCCTGCGCCTGCTGGGCCGGTCGGTGCGGTTCCATCGCACCGAGGGCGAGAACGCGGTCCCGGAATCTCTTCCGCTGCTCGGCCGCTGGCTCACCTGGTTCGGTGACCGGTCCGATTTCCCGGGATCCAGTGTGTGCCTGGCGATGACCTCCGTACTCACCACCCACTGGGCCTCCGGGCAGTCCGCGCTCGAGGACGGTAATCTCGCCGCGCTGCTCGGCTGGATCGACCCGCCCGCCGGGATGACGGGCCCGGAGGCCGCCGCGCTGGCCGAGGATCCGCTGGCCTATCCGCCCGCCGGCCCGGCCACCGACCCCGGTTTCGACAACGAGGAGCTGGCGCCCTTGATCGCCGCCTACGACGGCGCCGAGCACGAATGGGCCAAGGTCGTGGCCGCCGAACGGCTCGAACAGGCATTACGCGGGCAACTGGAACCGACCTGGCAGCTGATGTGGCGGGCCACGGAATTGCTGCGCGCCCTGCCGGAAGGCGCGAGCGTGGCCAAACGATGGACCGACGACCGCGCCGCGTTCTCCTGGTTCGTGGCCGACATCCCGGAAGGATATCCGCAGGCCCGTCGTGACTCGGCGGTATCGGCGACCCGGCGGCTGCTCAAGCAGGAGCAGGCACTGGACACCTTCCAGGCACAGCGCGCCTTCGACGACCCCCGGGTCCTGATCGAATACCGGCTCGTCGGGGAGGCCTTCCAAGGAACGGTCAGCGGGTGTGAACCGGAGCGGCGGGCGAAACCGAAATCCCGCGAGGTACCGCGCCCCTATCTGTGGGTACATACCGCCGACCCGTTCCGGGCCCGCGTCGGGGAAACCCTGATCCGGATCGATCGGCCCGCGCAGAAGGCCGAGGTCGTCGCGGTGGAGGAGGATGTGATCCAGCTGGAACTGGTCAGCGGGATGGGGCAGGGCAAGAACCCCGCCGCCGGCAGTGTCCCCGAAGAGGGCGACGCGATCGGCTTCGCCCGCTTCTCCCCCAGCGGTTTCGGCGGGCCGCCCGCCAAACTCCCGCCCCGGGAGGAGACCCCGTGGACACACGGCGGCCCGCCGCCCGAGCCCTCCCTCGAACTCGTGGAGGAATGGTCATGAGCACCGCGGACGAGGTGGTCGGCCGGATCCTCGCCGACCTCGACAACGCCGCCCATCGCGCCCTGGTCGTGGACTCCCCACCGGGCGCCGGTAAATCCACCCTGGTGGTGCGCGCGGCCCGGCAGCTGGCCGCGGCCGACGACGAACAGCGAATGATCGTGGCGCAGACCAACGAACAGGTCGACGACCTCATCGATCGGCTCGCCACCGCCGACCCCGCACTACTGATCGGACGGTTGTCCGCCGGCGACTACCGCCGCAGCGCCCGGATCGACCGCGACAATGTCGAGGTGGCCAACCGGCCCGCCGATCTGGAGAAATGCGCGATCGTGATCGGCACCGCCGCGAAATGGGCGACCTTGGACGAGGGCCGCTGGTCGTACGCGATCGTCGACGAGGCCTACCAGATGCGCTCGGATATGTTGCTGCGGATCGCCAACCGGTTCGAACGCGGCCTCTTCGTCGGCGACCCCGGTCAACTGGACCCGTTCGCCACCGTCGACGGCGACCGCTGGGCGGGCCTGTCCTGGGATCCGACGATGAGCGCGGTGGCGGTGATGCTCAATCACAACGCGGGTATCCCGGTGCACACATTGCCGGTGTCGTGGCGGCTGCCGCCCTCGGCGGCCTCGGTGGTGTCCTCGGCGTTCTACCCATTCGCGCCGTTCGCCGCCGGAACCCGACCCGGACAGCGCCGGCTCGAATTCACCACCCGCGGCCTGCGCGGGCCGGTGGACGACGTCCTGGACGAAGCCGCCGCGCACGGCTGGGCGTACTACGAACTGCCCGCCCGTCATACGCTGCGGACCGATGGAGAAGCGGTGGCCGCCATCGCCGATCTCACCTGCCGGCTGCTGGAACGCGGCGGTGTCGCACATTCCGAACACGGCAGCCGCGAGGTCGACGCGACCCGTATCGCGGTCGGTACCGCGCACCGCGACCAAGCCCAGGCGGTACGCGACGCACTGGCGGGAACGGTGGCGGAAACGGTCACCGTCGACACCGCCAACCGGTTGCAGGGCCGCGAATACGATGTCACCGTCATCCTGCACCCGCTCTCCGGCCGCCGCGACGCGGGCGCGTTCCATCTGGAGGCCGGCCGGTTGTGCGTGCTGGCGTCCCGGCACCGGCACGCCTGTATCGTCGTGGGCCGTGCCGGGATCGGGGAACTCCTGGATGCACACCCCTCCGCGGAACCGGTCTATCTCGGGGTGCCGGTGAAGTTTCCCGACGGCTGGGAGGCCAATCAGGCGGTGCTGGGCAGGTTGGCCGAGCATCGTATCGCCGCGCCGGTCCGGTAAGCGGGCGGCGAGGCACGACGGAGGCGGAAGGTTACACCCAGAACCTCGCCGAATCCGAGCCGCACGGAAAGCGCTGTCATTGCGATCACTAAATCGGCGCCAATTCCTCTGCGGCCGAAGGGCGCCGGTACTCACCCCAACGCCGCCGAGGTAGAGCCATGATGATCACGATGGCGCTGGTGTTCCTGTTCGTCCTCGCGGGTGGTGCGCTGCGGTCGGTGGAGGCCGGATGCCAGAACACACTGATGTTCTGCTGCTGTCGTCCAAGACGCCGTGGCCCGATCTCGACGACCTGCGACGCATGCCCTGGTGGGCACCGTTCGGTGGATTGCTCGGCGGTGCGGCCGTTATCGGCATGATCGCCGTCGCCCGATATGTCGGCGTGGCGACGTTCAGCGCGCTGGTCATCGTCGGCGAGATGGTCATCGCCCTGGTCATGGATCATTTCGGGCTGATGGGCTTCCCGAAACGATCGGTGAGTCCGCAGCGCGCGGTAGCCTGCGCAATGATCGTCGCCGGCGTATATCTCATGGCCGGTCACTGAGCCCGCCCGTAGCCATGGACGAACCGATGCGCACGTCCGCAACAGACAGCGCGGGTCCGTGCCAGCGACCTCGGCGTACGCCCGCCCCCAGCGAACTCGTCCGCCGGACTCTGGCCGAGGCGTTCGGCACCGGCATGCTGGTGACAGTCATCGTGGGCTCCGGGATCGCTGCTCAACGTCTCACAGCAGATGACGCCGGCCTGTCGGCTCTGGCGGCGAACTCCACCGCGACAGCACTCGGCCTGGCCACGCTGATTCTGGTGCTGGGCCCCATCTCCGGGGCTCATCTGAACCCCGCCGTATCGATAACTACCCAGCTCATCGGCCCGGGCCCCACCGCGAGCGCGACCGCACACGGCTGCTATCTCCTCGCGCAGCTCACCGGGGGTGTCGGCGGGGCGATACTGGCGAATCTCATGTTCGACCTGTCCGCCCTCCAGCTCGCCACCCAGCAGCGCGTCACCCCGGGTCATCTGATCGGCGAGGTCGTAGCCACAGCCGGGCTGATCCTCATAGTGGGCACAGTCGGTCGCACCGGACCGCTACCGCTCACCGCAGCAGCGGTGGCCGCTTATATCGGTGCGGCCCAATGGTTCACCAGCTCCACCGCCTTCGCCAACCCCGCCGTCACCATCGGCCGCACCCTTTCGGATACCTACACCGGAATAGCGCCCACCTCGGTACCGGCCTTCCTCGTCGCCCAGCTCATCGGCGCTGGAGCAGGCTCCGGGCTCGCCATGCTGTTCTGTCCACGGTCCGTACGACAGCAGCCGGCAACCGAACCGACATAGCATTGTCCAGTGCTGCCTGCCAGAATCCGGCGCCGAGGAGATGGCGGCCGAGGCCGGTGTCTCCGTACCGCTGTGTCGACGCCCGTCACCACCGAGCACGGCGGCCGACCAGCGGTGGCCGACTTCCATGGTGTGCGGCCACCGGGGGTACGGCCAGGTCCCGCGGACGCGCCGTCGAACCGCTGGACGACGCTGGGTCCATGGGGGGCGACGAACCCGGCCGCTGACCGGAAGGCCCTCGTCACCGGGTGATTCCACCCTCATCCCCAGTGCCGGGGTGCTGTGATCGGACACCGGATGTGGTATCCGTAGCTCGTGGAAGGTGTGGAAGGTACAGAGTTCGGTCGCTACCGACTGCTCGATCCACTGGGGGCGGGCGCCATGGGCGAAGTACACCGCGCTTACGACACCGGCACCGGGCGTATGGTGGCCGTGAAAGTACTGTCGCGAGAATTCGCGCAGGACACCGTTTATCGCCGGCGGTTCCAACGGGAGGCCCAGCTGGTGGCCCGGCTGCACGAACCGCATATCGTGCCCATCCACGATTTCGGTGAGATCGACGGCCGCCTGTTTTTGGAGATGCGCTTGGTGGAGGCCCCCGACCTGGCCTCGCTGCTCGCGGACAAGGGATCGCTGCCCGCCGCCGAAGCCGTCGCTGTAGTAGCCCAGATCGCCGCCGCCCTCGATGCCGCACACTCCAGCGGGGTGGTGCACCGGGACGTGAAGCCGTCGAACATCCTGGTCACCGCGGAGGGTTTCGCCTACCTCATCGATTTCGGAATCGCCCGCAGCAGTCAGGACACCACGCTCACCCGGGCCGGCACGATGATCGGCACGCTCGCCTATATGGCGCCGGAACGACTCACCCTGGACCAGATCGACGCGCGCTCGGATGTGTACTCCCTGGCCTGTGTGCTCTACGAATGCCTGGCCGGTACGAAACCGTATACCGGCGAAAGCGTGGAACGGCAGATCGCCGCCCATCTCACCGAACGGCCGCCGCTGCCCTCGGCCGCCGGTCTGCCGCCCGCCTTCGACACGGTGATCGCGCGCGGGCTGGCGAAGGATCCGGACCAACGCTACGGGTCGGCCGGGGAATTGGCGTCGGCGGCGCAGCAGGCGCTGGTACCGGCCGACGCCCCTCGAACGGATCCGCCGGCCGCTGTCACCTCGACGGTGGACGACCCACCGAGTCCCCTCCCGCCGCTGGACAGCGGGTCGGCCACCTCCCCCGCTGCCATGCCACCCGCTCTCTTCCCGCCCGCCGCCACCCCATTCGCCGGCCTCTCGCCGGGTGACGACCCACCCGTCGGTTTCCCGCCGAGCGACAACGCATACAGCGCCGGTTTCCCGCCGGGCGACCGTTCTCTCGGCGCCGGTTTCTCATCGGGCAACTACCCACCCGCCGGCTTCTCACGGGCCGCATCCGAGCCGGCCGTCACCTCACCCGCCGACCGCCCACTCACCCTCGGTACGCCGGACAACATGTCGCCCCCTCCGCGGTCCCGTGCCAGGACCGCGGCCGCGGTGGCCGCGCTCGCGATGGCGGTCGTAAGCGTGTCGGCACTAGCGTTGACCAGGGATGACACCACCACGGTCACCGACGCACCGGTACCCACGGCACCGTCGGATGTGCCGGCCACCGCGGTACCGGGCGATTGGGCAGCCGAGAACACGCTCGCCCCCGCGCCGGGGCTCCCCGGACAAGAGCCGCCGCCTTCGGCAACCCATTCGATCCCGGTGGTTCCGCCCGAACCCCCGACCGTGCCGGGAACCACTGTCGCGGAGCCGGTACCCACCACACCCGCGGGTGACCCGGTGGACCAGCAGCAGCCCGCGCCTCCCGAACCTCCGCTGCCGACCACGAGTGTCGCCGCGCCGCCGACCACCACCACTGCCGAACCGACCGGCACGTCTGCCTCCCCCACCACGACCACCGACCCCGAAACCAGCACCACCACCCCGTCCGCCGGCGAGACCACGACGGCGACCCCGCCGGGAACCACCGGTCCCGGCGACGAGACGAGCGCCGCCGCGAGCAGCGCGACCACCGAGCAGCCCCGGACCCGGGGCAGCGTGATCTCCACTTCCTCCGGCCACGTTTCCGCCACCGCCTCCTCCTCGCCTCCCGCCCCCTCCTCGCCTCCCGCCACCTCCACCCCCGGCCCGGCCGCCACCGGGCCCCGGCAATAATCGTTGCGAGCAGCGGAGTTCGAAACCGGAGGTGGCGATGAGCGCGGAACCGATGGGTACCGAGCGCCGGGCGGTGGTCGTGGGTGCCGGCGTCGCGGGGCTCACGGCCGCCATCGCGTTGCGGCAGCGCGGCTGGCAAGTCGAGGTCCTGGAACGGGCCGCCGAGGTAGAACCGGCCGGTTCGGGACTGAGCCTGTGGCCCAACGGTCTGCGTGGTCTCGATGTGATCGGTGCCGGCGCCGCGATCCGCGAACAGTCGCTCGCGGCGACCGAGGGCGGTATGCGCGATACCGCCGGGCGCTGGCTGTCCCGCACCGATATCGCCGCCCTCCGCGACCGTTACGGGGACCTGGTGGTCATCCACCGGAACCAGCTGTCGGACATCCTGCGCACCGTACTGGGCACCGGCTTCCTGCGGTTCGGATGTGCGGTGCAGGCCGTCGAGTCCACCGGTCGTGGGGTGCGGGTGCGGCACAGCGCCGGGATCGCCGAGGCCGACCTTGTACTCGGCGCCGACGGGATCAACAGCACGATCCGCGCCACCCTGTGGCCGCGCGCCCGGCGACCGATGTATGCCGGGTACACCGCCTGGCGGACGATTGTCACCCCGGCCGAACCGGTACTCGCCGGTGGCGAGACCTTGGGCCGCGGGCAGCGTTTCGGTATCGCGCCGCTGCGCGACGGACGTGTCTACCTGTTCGGCACCGCGAATCTGCCGGCCGGGCAGCGTGAACCCGGCCGGGAACTGGACGAGCTGCGTCGCCGGTTCGGCAGCTGGCACGACCCGATTCCGGCGCTGCTGGCGGCGGCCGACCCGACGGCGATACTGCGGCACGATATCTACGAACTGCCGCCGCTGGAGACCTACGTGCGGGAACGGGTGGCATTGCTGGGCGACGCGGCCCACGCCATGACCCCGAACCTGGGCCAAGGCGCGAACCTCGCCGTCGAGGACGCGGTCACCCTGGCGGCCGTGCTCGACCGGACACCCGATATTCCCGGAGCCCTCACTGAATACGACCGGATCCGCCGAGCCCGGGTGCAACCGCTGGTCCGGCTGTCGCATCGGATGGGCGCCGCGCTGCAACTCGCGCTGCCGGTGGTGACGCCGGTGCGCAACACCATGCTGCGCCTGGCTCCGGACACCGCCGCCCTGCGTGCGTTGGGGCCGGTGCTGTCCTGGGCGCCGCCCGACTGAGAGCCCCCGACAGAGCGCTGGTAGAAATTCTCTCCTTCGGACAGAGGAATATCAGACCCATTCCTTGCGGGCCAATTCGAGAATTGTCGGATGCATGAGCGTCGACGGCTGTTCGCCGGTGTCCCGGCGATCCGGCGCGAAGATCGTCGCGGCCCGCAGGCTCAGTTCGTCCATCGACCGCAGCGGAACCGGCGGGTCCAGTGCGAGCCGCGGCTCGGGGTCACGGGTGGCCTGAACGAAACCCCAGTCACCGAAACTGGGAACGTCCACGTGGTACGGAAGGATGTGCAGGCCGGAGGTGCGGACGGTGGCCGCGATGCACCAGTACGAATGCGGAGCGAAGAACGGCGAACCCGCCTGTACCACCATGGTGCCGCCAGGTGCCAGCACCTGGGCCGCCATCGCGTAGAACTCGGTGGAATAGAGCTTGGCGATGGAGGTCTGGTCCGGATCGGGCAGATCGACGATCACCGCGTCGTAGTCGGCGCCGGCGGCCCGCAGCCAGGAGAACGCGTCCGCCGTGACCACCCGCACCCGCGGATCGGCGAAGGAATTCCGGTTGAGCTCGGTGAGCCGCGGATCGGTACGGGCGAGCTCGATGACGGCCGGATCCAGTTCGACCAGCGTCACCGACTCCACGTCGGGATATTCCAGGATCTCCCGCAGTGCCAGCCCGTCGCCGCCGCCGATCACCAGCACCTCGCGGCGCGGCCCGGCGAGGGTCGGGTGCACCATCGCCTCGTGGTACCGGTACTCGTCCACCGACGAGAACTGCAGATCACCGTTGAGGAACAAGCGGGTGTCCCGGGTTCCGAACGGCGACACCGATTCGGTGAGCACGATCTTCTGGTATTCGGTTTGCCGCTGCCAGACGATCGGATACGCGAACAGGGCCTGCTGGGCGGTGGCCTCGAATCGGTCGGCGTAGACATAGCTGCCGACCAGCACCGCCGCCACCAGCAGGGTCACCGCGCCGAGTGCCGCCTTCACCGGCCGGGACAGATCGGCACGGAACCAGATGAGCACCAGCACCAGCCCGGCCACCGCGTTCACCACTCCGACGATCAGACTGCCGCGGATCTGCCCGAACACCGGCAGTAGCAGGAACGGGAACGCCAGACCGCCGAGGAGGGCGCCCACATAGTCGGCGGCGAACAGATCGGCGACCGCGCTGCCCGCCTCCTGTTTACGGATCCGCTGCAGCATCTCCATCAGCAGCGGGATCTCGGCGCCCACCAGGGCCCCGATCACACAGGACGCCGCCACCAGCGCCGCCGTGTACAAGTCGAGCCAGGCGTAGGCGGCGTACAGGCCCAGCACCGAGAGACCGCCCACCAGCGCGAGCGCCAGCTCCACCACCACGAAGGCAGCGGCGGCCCGCTGCCGCAACGGTTTCGCGGCCAAGGCGCCGACCCCCATCGCGCAGACCATCACGCTGAGCGTGATCGATGCCTGGGTGGCGGTATCGCCGATCAGATAGCTGCCCAGCGTCACCAGGGACAGTTCGTACACCAGTCCGCACGCGGCGCAGACGAAAACCGTGGCGAGCAGGGCAAATCGCGCAAACCGGCCGGGGACGGGCGGCGCGTCCAGCACCGGTTCGACCGATTCGGTGTCGGACGCGTCGTCGATCGGCGGCGGTTCCGGTACGACGGTGCCGGGCCGGGATTCGTTCGGTGGCAACTCAGGTCAGCGCGGACGCGACCACCGCGGCCACCGCGATGTGCACCGCCGCACTCACCCACACCCCCGGGTGCAGTTCATGCTCGTTCACCACACCCCGGAACTCGCCGGGAGTGGTGAACTCCAGCAGCAGAAACGCCAGCGCCATCGCCACCAGCCCGATGACCCCGTACACCGCGCTGGTGACCAGCGCCTGCCCGATCGCGCCGTCGGAGGTCCAGATGGCGGTGGCGACGATAATGCCCACACCCAGCATGTTCGCGGCGACCAGCAGCGCGGCGTTGCGGTTGCGCTCCACCCAGATCTGGTGACGCAGGTTGCCGGGGGTGAGCACATCCACCAGGACGAACCCCAGCACCATCAGGACGATCCCGAGGCCGGAGTAGGCGGCCGCGGCGCCGGCGTTCGCGGGCAGGTCTTCGAGCATTGTTTCCTCCTGGGAATGGATCCGGGCGGGCCGGCAGCAGCCTACTTTCCGTCGCCGGAGCCGCCACCACGGAAGCCGGTGTTGTCGCTGGGCCAGCCGAAGACGCTGACCGCACTGTGATGCCGCCGGTGCCCGGTCCGGTAGTCGTCCACCAAGACCTTGGCGCCGGTACCGTTCGGGGAGATCGCGATGATGTCGTCCCGGTACTGCAGGTAGGTGGTGGCACCGGTGGTGCGCCGGTCCAGCTGACGCACCCCCTTGGTGATGTCGTCGGCGGTCGCCGTCGGTGACTTGCCCGACGTGTACGCCGTGCCGTTGTTCGCTTCGTCGAGTTTCGGCGCGCGCGTGTAATGCGACCCGATATAGGACCGGACGCCGACGTCGTCATCATCGGACCCGCATCCGGCCAGCACAGTCGCGAGGATCACGCAGCACACAGCGAACAGGCAGGACTTACGACTCACAGCAAACCTTCCCCCGTCCGGCGCACAGTCCCTCCGGTGCCGCAGCTATCGCTCAGTTCGACGACTGCGGGTAGATCATAATCGCACTCCGGTACAGCACCTGCCCGATCGCGGCTTCCTTTTTGCCCGATTCGCCGAAATCCTCGAACGAGAGGCGGGTGCCGTCCGCGGCGGCGTAGTCGTGATAGGCGACAGTGCCCGAAGGGGTGAGGCCGGTGGTCGCCTCGCCGACGTACTGGGCGCGCCCCGACTCGTCGAGCCGGAACGTCTTCCCGTCGTGCTCGATCTCTTCCCCGCCCGCCGCCGGGACTCCCGGTGTCTCGGTCCACAGCACCAGCTCGAGATCCGGGTCCTCTTCCACCGACAACCATTTGCGGGTACCACTCGCGGTATCCAGCAGATGCTCACTCCACTGGTAGCCGCCCTCTTTCAGGCGTAGCGAGCCACGGACGGTGTAGGTCTCGCCGAAGATGTCGACGATATCCCCCGCCTTCAGCGCCCGCGGATCACCGCGCAACGCATCGGAATCCTTGTCGGCGAACGGGTCCACGGGCCCCGCCGCGGTGGGAGGCTCGTTCTTGTTCCGCACCAACAGGAACAACGCGACCCCCGCCACGACGAGTGCGACGACGAGCAGGACGAGCAACAGCGCGTTGATGGCGGCCTCCCTCTGATGATCTCAGCGGAGACTAACACCCGCCACCGCAGCGTTGCGGCCGACCGAGCGCGAAGGACG
>NZ_JBKOOL010000125.1:0-16690 GCF_046764065.1 Nocardia sp. NPDC002869 | reverse complement strand
CATGATCCCCGGCCGCCTCCGCGATCCGGCGGCGGCCGCGCGCCCGGCTCCGGTGTCCGGTCGGCCCTCTGCCCGACACCCGCGCATCCGATCGCGCGGTCCCTGGGCATGCACGGACCTGTTGCCTACGCTCGAAGCGCAGCGCCGAACGCACGGCGGTCGGCGCCCGCGACCAACAGGAGGGCAGGCAATGACAGCTACCGGAGACAAACCGCTGAGCGGCCGGACGATGATCATGTCCGGCGGCAGCCGCGGGATCGGGCTGGAGATCGCCAAACGGGCGGCCGCCGACGGCGCGAATATCACGCTGATCGCCAAAACCGATCGGCCCCATCCCAAACTGCCGGGCACGATCCACACCGCCGCCGCGGAACTGGAGGCGGCGGGGGCGACCGTACTGCCGTTCGTCGGCGATGTGCGGATCGACGAATCGGTCGCCGAGGCGGTCCGGCTGACCACCGAGCGCTTCGGCGGTATCGATATCGTGGTCAACAACGCCTCCGCCATCGATCTGTCCCCCACCGATTCGCTGGCGATGAAGCGATACGACCTCATGCAGGACATCAACTGCCGCGGCACTTTCCTGCTGTCCAAGCTGTGCATTCCAGCGCTGCGCGACTCCGCCGCCGCCGGCCGCAATCCGCATATCCTCACGCTGTCGCCGCCACTGAACCTGGACCCCGAATGGGCCGGATCCTCCCTGGGCTACACCATCGCCAAGTACGGGATGTCGCTGACCACGCTGGGGCTGGCCGAGGAACTGAAATCCGACGGTGTCGGCGTCAATTCGCTCTGGCCGCGCACCACGATCGCGACCGCGGCCGTACGCAATCTGCTCGGTGGTGAGGAGATGGTCCGTACCTCCCGGACCCCGGATATCTACGCCGACGCCGCCTACCTGGTACTCACCTCACCGGCCACCGAGACGACCGGCAATTTCTTCATCGACGACGACGTGCTCGCCACCCACGGCATCACCGACCTGGACAAGTACCGGGTGACCCCGGGCGACGAACCCCTCACCACCGACCTGTTCCTCTGACGACCACGGGCCACGCCGCGGATACGGCGTGGCCCGTTCGGGCAGAACGCGTCCGGGTCAGTTCCGGTCGGCGTCGATCCCGTACAGCCGCTCCCAGTTCTCCCGGCTGGTGAGTTCGGCGTGCGCGGCGCGGTAGCGCTGCTGCAGGCCCGGCAGTTCCTTGTACAGCCGGCGCAGTACCCGCATCGTGCGCAGCAGCAGGGCGCGCGCGGTCGCCTTGTCGCGCTTGCGGACCCGGACCCCGGACTGGGAGGCATCGGTGACCACGACATGGTCGAACAGCGAGACATGCCACCAGTGCGCGTCTTCGCGGGTGACCCCGACCACCCCGTACTGGACCTTGCCGGTCCACTGCTGGATCGCGCGTTTGATCAGCACCGCCAGCAGCCGGCTGGGTTCGCCGCCGGCCCGCCGCACGCGGATCTCGGAGGAGTCCACCGGCGGCGTCGCCGCGGGATGTTTCACGGTCTCGGTGTAGTCGGCGCGACTGGTCCGGGCCCGTTTCAGCGGCTCGATACCGCCGTCCCGCAGGATCGACGGTCCCGACAGGAAGTCCTCTATGCCCTGCAGGGTGGTGTGCGCGAGCCCGTACTGCATCGCGACCAGGTATTCGGAAATATTCCGGAAGAGCTGCCGGGTGACCGTGCCCGGGTTCAGGTCCGCGTGCATCGCGCTGACGATCAGCGAGTTGCGGGTGCTGAAGTACCGCGCCCAGTCGTCGAAGTCCTTCCAGTAGAAGTCCGCGTGCCAGACCGCCGCATTGGGCAGCGTGACCGTGACGAACCCGTGTTCGCGGGCGCGGACCCCGTACTCGACATCGTCCCACTGGAAGAAGATCGGCAGCGGGAGCCCGATCTTCTTCACCACCTCGGCCGGGATGAGGCAGGTCCACCAGGCGTTGTATCCGGCGTCGACGCGGCGTTCCTGGTTCTTCTTCAGCATGCTGGTGTTGCGCAGCGCCTTGGGCACCTTCTGGCCGTGCATGAGCCGGTGCAGGTGCACGTCCTCGGCCCCGACGTTCAGGTAGTCGGGGTTGAGCAGGAACAACATCTGCGCACCGACCAGCGTCGGTTCCACGGTGAGGTTGGCGAAGGCCTGCAACCGCAGCACGGTCTCGGGTTCGCAGAGGATATCGTCGTCCATGAGGATGACGTCGGCGTGTTCGTTGGCCGCGGACACCTCGTACAGTCCGCGGGTGAAACCGCCCGCCCCGCCCAGATTGGGCTGGCGGATGTAGCGCAGTTTGTCCCCGAACATGGACCGCGTGGCCTGGTACAGCGGCCGGTTCTCCACCAGATCGGTGCCCTGGTCCACCACGTACACCGCGTCGAGCGAGCCGAGGACGGTCTGGTCGGAGGCCAGTGCGGCGATGGTCTCGGCGCAGTCCTGGGCACGGTTGAAGGTGCAGATGGCGATGGCGACCGGGCGTACGGTTTCGGGCGCGGTCGCGGTCCAGGTGAGTTCGGAGATCTCCAGGTCGCCACCGACGGCTTCGAACTCCAGCCATAGGGCCCCGCCGTCGACGAACTGGTCCAGCGGCGCGGTCAGGGTCAGCGGGCCGCTGGCGGTGACCTCGGCGGTGCCGACGATCCGGCGGTGCCCGGCGATATCGGAGGCCACGATCCGCACCCTGGCGTGCTTGCCGATCTGCAGGATCATTGTGGCCTGCACCTCGGTGACCACGGTCCAGCGCTGCCAGTAGCTGGCGGCGAAACGGCCGAAGTAGGTGTTGGTGTGCGCGGTCGAGCCCTTGTCCAGGCGCAGACTCATCCGGTCGCGGGTGGCACGGCCCTTGACCACCGCGTACAGCTCGTCGCTGATCTTCGCCGAGGGCCCGGTGAAGATGCCCCGGGCGAGCACCAGTCTGCGCGGAGCCCGGTGGTGTTCGGCGCGCAGCGACTCCGGCGCGACCGTAGCGTGATCGTTCGTCTCGGTAACGGCCTGCATAGCCGACTGGTCCATGAAGTCCTCGAAATCCTCATTGTGCCGACGGGACAGACATGTCCCTGAATACGGTTCGCGGCGGGCCCGAGGATATCAATCAGCCACGCCGGTCGCCCGGTTGGTCGTTTCCCGATCGGGTTCACCGGTAAACACGAACTTGTCATAAGCCCAATACCGGAACACCACGGCAACGATCTGACCGACCAGTGTTCCAGAGATATTGTCCGCCAGCGGAGTGGCCAGATCCAGGATGTACCTGGAGAAACCCAGGCAACCCAATTGCAGTCCGATCGCGATCACATTGATCACCGCGTACGACAGGTACTCCCGGGCCGGACTGCCGGACTGCTTGTGCGAGAAGGTCCACCACTTGTTGCCGAAGTAGGTGACCACCGTGGCCACCGCGATGGCGATGATCTTGGCGGGCAACGGGATGTCGTGCATGAGACCCTCGCCACCCCAGGCGCCCAGATCGAACACCAGCAGGTTGTAGGTCCCCGCATCGACCAGGAAGCCGACCACGCCGACGACCAGGAACGCCGCACTCTGCCGCAGCCCGGTCCGCAGGCGTTCGGCGAGCGAACGGGGGGCCGGCGCGTCGGCGGCGACAGCGGCCGTTGACTCACCAGATGACACGCGCCGACGGTACCGCAGTGACCTGAGCCATCCTCTCCGGCGGGGACCCGGTACTCTCCCGGTGTTCCCATATCCGTCGATTTCGAGGATTTGACCAGGTGGAATCCACCGAACTGCGTATTGCCGCCGTCGTCCCGTGTCACAACGAAGAAGCATCGGTGGCCAAGGTCGTCACCGATCTGAAGGCCGCGGTCCCCGGAATTGTCGTGTATGTGTACGACAATCTCAGCACCGACGCCACCGCTGAGAAGGCCCGGGCCGCCGGGGCGATCGTGCGCGCGGAGCGGGCCAAGGGCAAGGGCAATGTGGTACGCCGCGCTTTCGCCGATATCGAAGCAGATATCTATCTCATGATCGACGGCGACGACACCTACGAGGCGTCCGCGGCGCCGGCGATGATCGAAACCCTGCTGTCGGGCCCGTACGATCATGTCCTCGGCGTCCGGAAACAGGACGAGACGGGATCGGCCTACCGGGCGGGCCACGAGACCGGGAACAAAGTCCTCAACGGTGTGGTGGGCAAGGTTTTCGGCGAGAACGTCGAGGATATGCTCAGCGGTTTCCGCGTCTTCTCCCGGCGCTTCGTGAAGAGTTTCCCCGCCGTCTCCCGGGAATTCGAGATCGAAACCGAACTCACCGTGCACTCACTGCACCTGCGGGTCCCGCAGACCGCGGTACCGGTGGGATTCCGGGACCGCCCGGCCGGCAGCGAGAGCAAATTGCGTACCTACCACGACGGTTTCAAGATCCTGGCGCTCATCGCCGGATTGGCCCGCCACGAGCGCCCGGTCGCCTTCTACGGCCTGCTCGGTACCGTGAGCTGGCTCATCTCGGTGGTGCTGACCGTCCCGATCATCATCGAGTACTACGACACCCACACCGTGCCCCGCTTCCCGACCCTGTTCCTGGCCTGCACCCTGCTGCTGGTCGGTTTCCTGGCCTGGACCGCCGGTCTGATCCTGGACGGTATCCGCCGGTCCCGGCACGAGGCGGCACGGCTGATCTATCTCCGCTACGAGGCCCCCGGCGCGAGCGTCGCGGCGACAACCGGTGCCTACCGGATCGATCAGGTGGCGGCCGGGGACATCCGTTGACCGCCGAGACCGCGACCCGCCCTGCCGGAGAGCAGGCCGCGGGTCGTTCCGTCCTGGCCGGTCCCCGGCGCGCCGGGGAGGTCCTGCTGCGCCGGATGGGCCCGGCCACCGTCGCGTTCACCCTGCTGGCCGGGATTTTCGGGCTCGTGTTCGCGGTGATGAGCCCGCCGTTCTGGGGGCACGACGAAATCACCCAGTTCGGGCGCGCCTACCAGGTGGCCCACGGCGGCCTGACCCCCACCCGGATCGACGACGACCGCGGCGTCGCCTACGGCGGTGAGGTGCCGGCGGCGGTCGAAGCGCTGATGGGCTACGCCATCGACGACTACACCCACAACCCGGGCGAACCGTACCCCGATGTGGCCGATCCCGCCGCCTACCAGCGGCTGAACGATGCCCCGGTCACCGACGAACGCAAGATCATCTGGTTCACCAACACCGCCGCCTACTCCGCGGTCCCCTACGTCCCCAGTGCGATCGGTATCGGATTCGCCGAACTGATCGACGCCGATGCCGGCACCATGGTGCGCCTCACCCGGTTGTCCGGGCTGGCCGCCTACCTGCTCGTGGTCGGCTTCGCCCTGTGGGCGTTGCGCGCG
This sequence comes from Nocardia sp. NPDC002869, assembly GCF_046764065.1. Taxonomy (NCBI): domain Bacteria; kingdom Bacillati; phylum Actinomycetota; class Actinomycetes; order Mycobacteriales; family Nocardiaceae; genus Nocardia; species Nocardia sp. NPDC002869. The sequence goes on along the minus strand of NZ_JBKOOL010000125.1, from coordinate 11,375 downwards.
CACCGCATCCAGTGGCTGGCCTTCACCGTGGCCGTATTGCCCATCGCGGTGTTCCAGGCCGGGACGATCACCGCCGACACCCTCACCAACGCCCTGGCCGTCCTGGTGTCGGCGCTCCTGGTGAAGGGCCTTTTCCTCGGGGTCCGGCTGGGCCGGGTGGAAACCGTCGCGGTGCTGGGTACCGCGATCGCGCTGCCGCTGTGCAAACCCACGTATGTACTGCTCGCCATGCTGGTGGTGTTGATTCCGGCCGAGCGGATGGGCCTGACCGGTTGGCGCCGGCGGCTCACCTGGGTGTGCGCGGCGATCGGCGCGATGGGGTTCGCGGTGTGGATGAAGATCGCCGCGCCCACCGGCGAGGGCACCAGCCTGATGCGGCCCCCGCACCAGTGGTACACCGTGGATACCGGCGAGCAGTTGATCGGCATCATCACCGACCCGTTCGGCTTCCTGCGCACCTTCTGGGAGAGCATTCTGCGGCGTGACCAGGAGTGGTTCAACGAATTCTTCGGGGAACTCGGTTTCGCCTATATCGACGTGCCGGCCACCGCTATCGTGGCCTGCCTGCTGGCCTTCGCGGTGAGCGTGGGCATGGCGGAACGCTTCGATCGCCCGGATTTCCGGCGCACGCTGGTGGTGGCGCTGACCATGGCGGCCAGTGTCGCGATGATCTACGTCACCCTCTACATGTCGTTCACCCCGGTCGGCTACTATATCATCGACGGTGTCCAGGGCCGCTACTTCGTGCCGCTGGCGATCGTGTCGTTCGCGGTACTGCTGCGCTGGATGCCCTTCCGCCTCCGCGGACCCGGCGACCGCGAACCCGGCCGCTACGCCGCGGTGACCGTCGTCGTCGCCGCCCTGATCGCCCTGATCGTCTCGGTGGCGAAGTACCACATCTACGTCTGGGCCTGACAGCGACCGGAATCGCACCGGATACGCCCGGTCCGCGCTACGGCCGGACCGGGCGTTGTCACGGCACGCTGATGGTTCGTTCCCCCGCGTCGGCGTAGGCCCGCTCGGTAGCGGCTTTCACCGGGCGCCACCAGGATTCGTTCGCGCGGTACCAGGCGACCGTGGCCGATAGTCCCGCCCGGAAGTCCGCGTAGCGCGGCTGCCAGCCGAGTTCGGCACGGAGCGGGCCCGCGTCTATCGCATAGCGCTGGTCGTGTCCGGCGCGGTCGGTGACATGGTCGAAATCGCCCGGGTCCCGCCCGAATTCGGCGAGCAGCAGTTCCACCACCGTCCGATTGTCCAGTTCACCGTCGGCCCCGATCAGATAGGTGCGGCCGATCCGCCCCCGATCGAGAACATCCCAGACCGCACGATTGTGGTCCTCCACATGAATCCAGTCGCGGACCTGATGTCCGGCGCCGTAGAGCCGGGGGCGCACCCCGTCGATCAGATTGGTGATCTGGCGCGGAATGAACTTCTCCACATGCTGGTACGGCCCGTAGTTGTTGGAGCAGTTCGACAGCGTGGCGCGCAGACCGAAGGAACGCACCCAGGCGCGCACCAACATATCGCTGGCGGCCTTGGTCGCCGAGTACGGGCTCGACGGGTTGTAGGCGGTGCGTTCGGAGAACGGGGGGTCGTCGGGGCCCAGATCCCCGTACACCTCGTCGGTGGAGACATGGTGGTACCGCACATCGTGGCGGCGGACAGCCTGCAGCAGCGAATAGGTGCCGACGATATTGGTCTGCACGAACGGCCAGGGTTCGGCCAGCGAGTTGTCGTTGTGTGATTCGGCGGCGAAATGGACCACCGCGTCCACTCCACTCACCAGTTCGTCGACCAGGTCCAGGTCGGCGATATCGCCGTGGACGAAGTCGATCCGATCGGCCACCGGGTCGAGCGAGGCCCGGTTGCCCGCGTAGGTGAGCGCGTCCAGCACGGTCACCGTCGTATCCGGCCGCTCGGCGACCGTGTGCTGGACGAAGTTGGCTCCGATGAACCCGGCTCCACCGGTCACGAGTAGACGCACCCGTTCACTCTACGTCCTGGTCGCCGGGCCGGGCAGCGCTCGGTGGCCCGGCCGCGGCCGGGGCACGGTGCCGGCATCCGATATCCGCGCCGGAAGTCGGCGCGGCCGACGACGCAGGCCGATCCGGAACACGATATTTTCCGAAACGGTAAGCGAAAGAGCGCTTTTCGTGACCCCGTCGACCGGAGGTCGCTGCCCGGCCGATAACCTTTTTGTCTGGATTCGGCCGGACCCCACCGGGTGGCCGCTTCCGTTCGATTGACACATTTCTGTGCCCGCACTCCCATATGAGGTGAATACATACATGCTCGTCAGGAGTTTGACCACGATGTCGACGCTGCTCATCGCCGCACTCGGCATCGCATCCGGCAGTGCCCACGCCGCGCCCACCGACCTGCCGGCGCCGGTCGGCTTCACCGCGGAGGTTGTGGACGGGCGTTCCGTCGTCACCACCGATTCGGGGTCCATGGTGGTCGAGGACGGTACTTTCAAGATCAAAGCTGCCGATGGCACGGTAGTGGCCGGCACGCCGCTGACCTTCCGGCTCGACGATTTCGAGTTCCCCATCGCGGCGGAGATCTCCGGCCACACGGCGACGCTCACCCCGCAACTCGACCCGGACCGGGCGGTATACCGACCGGCCGCGCTGCCCCATCAGGAAACAGCGCCCTGGAAAACCCCCTACGACCGTGAGGTCGCCGCCTTCACCCGGCTCAAGGACACCATCGCCACCGGGGCGGCGATCGGCACCGCGGTCGGCGGTCTGGGCGGCGCCGCGGTCGGCTGTGTGCTCGGCGGTATCGCCGGAGCGACCGTGGCCGCGGCGACCATCGTCGGGCTCTTCGGTCCGTTCGTACCGGCCGCGGTGATCGGCTGCCTCGGCGGCATCGTCGCGATCGGCGCCCTGGGCACGGTGGCCGGCCAGCTCTTCGTCACCGCCCCGGTGATCATCGGCGCGGTGATCCAGTACGTCACCACCATCAACGAACCGTTCCCGCCCAACGGGTCGGGCCCGGCCCGGTAGGCCGCGGCAGATCTCCGGCGTTGTGCCCGGCCACGAAATATTCGCGGGTGGGCACGACGTTCGGTCTGTCATGAAGATCGGCGTCAATACCTTCCTGACCGACGAGGGAATCAGCGGGACCGTGCTCGGGCCGGCACTCGAGGAACGCGGTTTCGAATCGTTATTCCTCGCCGAGCATTCGCATATTCCGGCGAGCCGGGAGTCCCCGTACCCCGGTGGCGGCGACCTCCCCCGCGTCTATTTCCGCACCCTCGATCCCTTCGTCGTACTCGGCGCGGTCGCGGCGGTCACCGACCGGCTCGTCCTGGGCACCGGGGTCACCCTGCTGATCCAGCGCGATGTCATCCACACCGCCAAGGAGGTCGCCACTCTCGACCACATCTCCGGCGGCCGTGCGGTCTTCGGCGTGGGCGTCGGCTGGAACCGCGAGGAGATGGCCGACCACGGCACCGATCCGCGCACCCGCGGCGCCCTGCTGGACGAACAACTCGCGGCGATCGTCGCGATCTGGACCCAGGACCTCGCCGAATACCACGGCGAGTTCATCGATTTCGACCCGATCTTCGCTTGGCCCAAACCGCACCGGCAGCCTCATCCGCCCATCTTCATCGGGGGCGGCGAGGCCGCGGCCCGGCGCGCGCGCCGGCACGGGGTGGGCTGGATCCCCAACGGCGTCTCCGATGCCGCCGCGGTACCGGCGCAACTCGCGGAGTTCACCGACAGCGGACTACCGGTCACGGTCACCCCGGCTCCGGCGGACCCGGCGGTACTCGACGCCTATGCCGAAGCCGGGGTGGAACGGGTGACGCTGAAACTGGAAACGCAACCGGAAGCGGATTCCCTGCGCGACCTGGACGAACTCGCGAAACTGGTCGAGCGGTACCGGGACTGAAGGGTCAGGCGGGCAATCGGTCGGCGCCCCAGCTGCGGTGGACATAGCCCACCACCCGGGCCAGCTCCTCCCGGTCCACCGAGGCCAGTTCGCCGGGCTCCAGCGGATCGAAATGGAAGATGTAGAGGCGCGAGGCGAACTGTTCGAACGGCAGCGATGCCTCCCCGAACCGTTCGCCGTGCCCGGCGGTGCCGACCACCACGCCGTCTCCCCAGTCCTGCCCGCTGTCGTTGTTCGGGTTGTAGAAATAGACCCGCATCCGCTCCTGTGGATCCAGCGCCACCCGCAGCACCGTGATCGCGTGCCAGCCGACGAATCGGGCGGCGCTGTCGGTCACCGCGACCCCGGCCGGCTGCGGGTGGATCAGCGGCTGGTTGCCGTTGTGGAACGGGTGGTAGCTCGCATAGAAATGGCGCAGGAATTCATCGAGATCGGTCAGGTTGCCGGTCGCCACATCGACGTTGATCCGGAAACCGCGCCCGGACCACCAGCCGTGGAATTCCGGGTTGATCCAGCGGTGCGGGTCGCCCTCCCGATCCACGCAACGCCGACCCATCTCCGCGTAGATCCGGTCCAGATGGGGCACGACCAGCAGCGATACCGGATCCAGGTCCACCGGTAGCTCGGTGGCGACCCCGCCGGCACTGTTACGCGAGGAGATCTGCTCACCCTCGAAATGCATGACGACCTCGTCGTCGCGCGCGGCCCAGGCCAGTGTCTGCAGGAGATAGTCGGGGTCGTTGTAGGCCCACATGGACAGCGCCCGCGCGGACTGACAGGTCGGGTTGTCGCCCTGGCCGATACCGAGCGGCAGCCCGAGTACCGACAACATGCCCGCCAGCAACCGGGTGCGGGGGGCCGGATCCGGTCCGAAGGCCTGTGTCAGGCGCTGCTGCGAATGCGCCGACAGTTGCAGCGCCATCTGCCGCCACAGGGCGGGGGCGACCGGGGGCTGGTACAGGATGCCGCGTTCCAGCATCAGTGCCAGCCCGTAGATACACTGCGCCGTCTCGACGTGCACGGCCTCGTCGATCAGCTGCCGCACCAGTTCGTGGTAGCAGAGCAGGCATTCGCGCCCGGTACTGGACAATCCCAGCGCCTCGCCCAGCAGGTACTCGCCCTTGCTCAGCAGAAAGCGCAACAGGACGGCGTGGTACGGCGACACCAGGCCGGTATCGTGCATCGAGCGCGCGAAACCCGCTGTCTCGTACTGCAGTGCGCTGTCGTCCATGGTTTCCAGCCGGGCGCGATACACCTCGACACCGGGGTCCTCACGGCAGGAGTCGGTGGTGCCGTACAGGCTGCTGATCAGCCGGTCCGCGCCCAACCCGCCGGCGCCCAGATCGATATCCGGATTACTGCGCGCCACCGCGATCTGGGTGATCATCCGTTTCACCGAGTCGACCTGGATCGGGCGCTGCCGCAGGATCCGCCAGATCTCGTCGACCAGACTCTCCAGTACCTTCTCGTAGCCCACCTCCTCCACCAGGTGCCGCAGCAACTCCCGCGGCACCTGGGCCATCCGTCCCTGCTGGGTCCGCTCGGCCTCGGACGGAGGGGTGAACAGCAACGACAGATTGATGGCGAGCACCTGCGACACATGGTGGTGGGCCTGCTCCGCGGAAATCTGCGGATGCACGTACGCGCCTTTGGCGACCTCCAGCAACCGCAGATTGCTCACCGTCTCCAGGACGACGGTGTCCGGGTTGGTGCTGCGCAGCGAGCCGCTGCTCAGCGACGGGATGAGGATCTGCGGCCGCGCCCAGTCGGTGCCGAGGAACAGTCCGGCGGTATCCAGCCGCGCCGCACGCGACCGCACCGCGGCGCAGCCTCCGGGCAGCAGCAGTACTCGGCGCAGCGCGCCGAATACCCGCGACAGCTTGACCTGCTTACCGAAATCACCGGCGTCCGCAAGTGCCTGGGTGGCGTCGTCCAATCGGGCCAGATGCCCGTCCATGGACTCCCCACCGCTGCTGAGTGGACTCAATCGCCGAACCTCCCCGACGAACCCGTTGCCGACAACGGATCAAATATAGAAATCGAGTTCTTCCTGCCTTTTCAACAGGTCCCGGAGAGTGTACGGGTCCTCTCCGAAGAAGTACAGAAGACCCCAATGGTTTCCGAAAGCCGTACGTTTCATCACTTTCTCGGTCAGCGGAGCGGTGAGCTCGTGTGAATCGAAATATTCGTGATCCTCGGTCTCCTCCGGGACCGACAATCGGCTGACCACCCGCCGGCGTGGGTAGACCCCGAAGGTGCCCGCATGCCCTTTGGCGTCGACCACCTCCTCCGGGAAGAATTCCGTTATCTCCTCTTCCGTCGTCTTGGGGTCGAACGCGAGCACCAGCCCGTGGTAGGCGTTGAAACCGTACGCCCGCTCCAGCAACTCGAACACCTTGAATCCCGGCGGCCGGTAGGCGACCTCACCGAAATACATCTCGCCGTCACTGGTCACGAAATACTCGGGATGGACGAAACCGAATTCGATATCGAACGTCTTGATGAGCCGTTCCACCTGGCGAGTTATCTCCGGCCGGTACTTCTCCAGTTCCGGGGTCGCCGGGACGAAAACCGAGTAGCCGAGTGTCACATATTCCGAAATATTCAGGAATCGTATTTTGCCGTCGTGGATCCATGCCTCGACCGCGAATTCCCAGCCGTCGAGATGGGACTCCATCAGTACCGGGAATTCGTCGTCGGGGATGGTCTCGATCTCGTCGGGCGTACGGATGACCCGGTGACCGAGGCAACCGGCCTTGTCGAACGCCTTGATGTGGATGGGGTCGTTGGGGTCGCCGTCGAGTTTCATCAGTGTCTGGTTGACCCGTTTCAGGAAACGGATCACGTCGTCACGCTCGTGCGCTTCCTCGAAGATTCCCACTCTGATACCGCCGAGCTGTGCGCGGCGTTTCATCAGAGCTTTGTCCCGCAGCAACATGGCCTGACCGAAGAGCCGCGGGTTGTCCATCAGTACAGAATTTATTGCCCCCGCCCATTCGACGGTTTCCTCGAAGATCGGGATGGCGACGTCGACACCCATATCACGCAACGTCTCGGCGATTTCCACCGAACGTTCGTTCAGCCTTTCGAAATTCCAGCGGATATAGGGTATCCCATGCTCGGCACAGTATCCCTCCGCCCATTCCGGGGCCACCACCACGTAACGCCTGTCGAAGCGGTCTATCGCCTCGACCGCATTGAGACTCCACCCCAAAAGCGCTACATACCCCTTGTCCGGGTTTCGTTTTCTCGCGTCCACAGCCGGAACCGACAAAGCCTCTCCCCTCTCAATCCTATTTCGCACCTATCAGATCTCGAGGGCGCAATATCACGGCCGTACACGGAAAACCGCACCGGCACGGAATTCGGGCGGATACTCGACCGAATCCTCAACCAAAATATCGAGACGGATCTGGATCGGACCCCTGTATCGCCCTCATTGTCGATGAGTACCCAGAAAGCGCGCCACCAAACGGCGCCGGGGCGCGGCGGGCCCGTCCATCGCGCGTGGACGGCGCTCGCCCGCGGGCCCGGCACCGGCCCGCCGCACTCGACGGCGCGGCGAAGCACCGCCGCACGCAGCCGCACTCACCCGGGCTGGCACACTCACCGAACATGCGCGGAATCATTCTGGCGGGCGGCACCGGGTCGCGTTTGCATCCGATCACGCGCGGGGTGAGCAAACAGCTGGTCCCGGTCTACGACAAACCGATGGTCTACTACCCGCTGTCCACTCTCATGCTGGCCGGGATCCGGGACATCCTGGTGATCACCACACCCGAGGACGCCGAATCCTTCAAGCGCCTACTGGGTGACGGCTCCCAGTTCGGCATCGCGATCGACTACGTCGTACAGCCGGTGCCCGACGGCCTGGCCCGGGCATTCGTACTGGGCGCCGAGCATATCGGCGGCGATCCGGCCGCACTGGTGCTGGGCGACAACATCTTCCACGGACCCGGGCTCGGCACCAGCCTGAACCGGTTCGCCGAGATCGACGGCGGCGCCATCTTCGCCTATCGGGTATCCGATCCGACCGCCTACGGCGTGGTCGAATTCGCCGACGGCAAGGCGATTTCCATCGAGGAGAAACCCAAGCTGCCCCGGTCCAACTATGCTGTACCGGGACTGTATTTCTACGACAACGATGTGGTGGAGATCGCGCGCGGGCTGCGCCCCTCCGGCCGCGGCGAATACGAGATCAGCGATATCAACCGGGCTTATCTGGAGGCGGGCAAACTCCGTGTCGATGTGCTGGCCCGCGGTACCGCCTGGCTGGACACCGGCACCTTCGACTCACTGCTGGACGCGGCCAACTACGTCCGCACCATCGAGGAGCGGCAGGGCCTGAAGATCGGAGTGCCCGAAGAGGTCGCGTGGCGAATGGGCTATATCGACGACGAGCAACTCTGCCTGCTCGCCGACCCGCTCACCCGTTCCGGTTACGGTAAGTACCTGCTCGATCTGCTCGAGCACGGACGAAGTTGGTGAGTGGGTAGATGCGGATCAGTGAGATGTCGGTCCCCGGCGCCTGGGTTTTCACACCGAGAATCCACGGCGACGACCGGGGCGCCTTCGCCGAGACCTTCCGGGCCTCGGAGTTCGAGAAGGCCACCGGCCGGTCCTTCGATCTGCGGCAGGTCAACACCTCGGTTTCGGCCGCCGGCGTCCTGCGCGGCATCCACTACACCGACAATCCGCCCGGTCAGGCCAAATACGTGACCTGCGGGCGCGGCGCCTTCCTCGACGTCGTCGTCGATCTGCGGCCCGGCTCCCCCACCTTCGGCCGCTGGGACAGCGTGCTGCTCGACGAGGTGGACCGCCGGTCGGTGTTCCTGTCCGAAGGGCTCGGGCACGCGGTGCTGTCACTGCAGGACGATTCGGTCCTCACCTATCTGTGCTCACTCGAGTACAGCCCCGAGCACGACCACGATCTGGACGCCTTCGATCCGGACCTGGCGATCGACTGGCCGGAGACCGGCCGTGACGGGCAGCAGCTCACCTTTCTGCGCTCCCCGAAGGATGCCGCGGCCCCCCGGCTGCGGGACCGCTGAACCGGACAGTCGTGCCACCGCCGATCGAGCCCCGCGCGCAGTCGGGTCATGCGGCCGTCCGGTATCGGTGATCTGCCCTACTACCGGCCGCCAGTGCTATTACGGGGGGTACGGAGTTATTTACGCGACCCCCGGCGGAAACGCCAGAACTGCACCGCCCGCACGTCTTCGGAGAGCTGGTTCACCGGTTCGGCCACCTCGGACAGCACCTGGAACAGGTCGTCGGCGAGATCGCTGATGTGTTCCACCCGGGTCGCCAGCCGGGAGGCGTTCACCAGGAACTCCAGGAAGAGACGGACCGCGGCGGCGATCGTCAGCGCGAAAGGCAGCGCCAGCAGGGCCGACAGCACTCCGAGCAACGCCGAGATACGCCAGGCCAGCACGGTCGGCACCACCGGCACGGTCACCGCGAAGACCAGTCCGAGCAGGTAGACAAGCGGTAGCAACGTCCTGGTGGCGGGCCGGCGGAACTGCACATCCAGGAGCCCGCGGACCGCATCGGCGCCCCAGTGCCGGACCGACCGGGCACCGGGTTCGTCCTCGGCGGCGGCCGCGTCGGTGAAGCGTTGCGCGGCCTCAGCGCGCCAACTGAGCTTCCGCCGGATTCGCCGACCAGGCGAATCCGCAGTATCGTCCTCCTCCGGCGGTCTCACTCCTGCGCCGGCTGTAGGAGGAACCGCCGGCTCAGGTGCTCCGGCCGCCGCCGGACCGGTTCTCGGGGATTCGTCCGCTGCCTCGCTGGCCATAACGGAATCCTTCCCGGATTGCGTGCGCGAAGCCAACCAGGATCCCGATGATCGTCCTGTACCAGTGGATGTCGACTGCTGCCACAAATGAGAGGAAGCCGACAGTCGAAAAAAATCGCTGGAACGGCGTAACGCCCCGGGCACCCGGCACCGATACGACCCATGAAAGCCGGAGCTTATCTATACCGGGGAATGGAGATGACAGTGCGTACGACGTTTCCGACTTCCGTCTCGGCGGCCGCCAAGTCCGCTGCCGCGCGGGATTACGCCCAGCGTGGCTGGACGGTCGCCGAAACGACCAACGGCCTGTGCCTGATCACCGACGCAGACCTTTCCGCCGTCGAGGTCACCGGGGAGTTGGCCGCGTCTGTCCGCAGGTATCTGCGAGCGAACAACCTGACCGGTCCGGTGATCGAGATCCCGGGCGCCGAGCGCCGGGAGATCCATCTGGTCACCGGGATGCGCAAGGCCGAACGTGCCGTCGAGGCGCTGCGGGCCGCCGGTGCGGTCGTGCACACCGACGGCGACGGCATCCCGCTGCCGCCCACCCACCTCTCGGCCGGTTCGGCCAGCTGGGGCGTGGACCCGGAGGAAGCCCGCTGGATCCCGCCGGTGGTCGCGATCGGCGCCGCCGTCCGTTCCGTGCGCGCCCGCCGGCCGCAGCGGCTGGCCAGCGTCGCCTGCGCCTGAGGCACCGGCCGCGCGCGGCCTCGGTAACACCCGGCAACCACAGAAACCGACAGCAATGAGCCCCGGAAGTCTCCGACGACCGGGGCTCGTCGCTGTGTGCGGAGAAACTAGCGGATACGGAAGATGACCAGGCGCTGGACCACGAAGTTGATCACCGTGGCCGTGCCCTGCGCGATCACATAGGCCAGCGGGACGCGCCACCACAGCCCCTCGTCGAAGGCGTGGTACAAGATCCAGTTGATACCCACCTGGACGCAGAAGGTCAGCGCGTAGAGGATCACCACCGCGACGAAACGGGCCCGGCTCGGGGCCGCGTTGAAGGTCCAGCGGCGGTTGATCAGATAAGCGGTCGTGGTGCCGGCGATGAAACCGATCGCCTTGGCCGGGTTCACGGGCAGCCCCGCCACCTCGAGCAGCAGCACATAGAGCCCGAAGTCGACCACGGCCGACAGCGCCCCGGTGACGGCGAACCGCACCAGCTGGGTCACCAGACCGATCTGCGCGCTCCCGGATCCGGCATCGTCCGGCTCGCGCACGGCGACGGCCGGCTCCTCGGCCGAGACGGGAACATCCCCGGTGCCGCCCGGCGTCACCCGGGGGCTCCGGCTCACTGCGTTGCTTTCAGGGCCCACCGACGGAAATGTACTTGTCCGGAGCCGCCCGTGGGCCCGCGGGTGCAGTTGGCCGTCCATGACCGGCGACCATCGAGCACCTACGGAGTCGTAAACCTACCCAGGTTGACCATGACCCAGGTCCCCGCGCCGCTCAATCCACTCCGGACAGTCAGCATCCGAGGTCGGGGCACGCCCCGGTTCTGGAGCGCGTGCGGCCGGCCGTCCATTGGACGGCGACCATTGAGCACTTACAGTGCGTCGACCTCCCCAGGTCGGTAGAGGCGCACGTGCCCGGACACCTCTCCTCTACTTCGGATGGTCAGCGTCCGTGGTCGGGGCCCGCCCCCGGTTCTGGAGCGACGGAGTGAGGGAGC